>MPMU01000064.1 GCA_002238665.1 Gammaproteobacteria bacterium bin55 | reverse complement strand
GCTTTTTCGTAGTGTGGCGAGAAGTGCACAGCTCATTAGGAAAAACATTCGTTGAGTTTTTCCGAAGCATAAATTAAAAAGAGCGCAACCGGGGAACGTTGCGCTCTTAGTAGTTTCGAAACAGTATCTGACTTCGCCTCAGGACGTAAACCAGATTTCTTCTGTGGGGGATGTTACATGTCTAAATCACATCATCGCCGATGCTTGTAACTCAGCTGTCTCGGATGCGACCGAATAGCTCGATCGCAGTACATCTAGATGTGCACGAAGCTTTTCTTTAGTCATAGGATTGACTTTTTCGTCGCACAATCTGCATCCTAGATCATGTTGTATTCCAGTGGCCAACTCCATCAGAGAGGAAAACTCTTTGATGCATGCTGGAGACTGCTCTAATTGCATGCCTAAGAACAATTTATTGCTGGTGTAGGTGTCGATTGAGTCTTGATCAAATCTATATGGCTTGTTTGCGGAGACAATGCTTAGAGAACAGCGGGAGTCTCCGGAAACGGCTTTTGAATAGACGCCGTTCCTAAAAGATAGCCGATACTTCGATACGATCATTTGGATTCGTGGACCTGTAATGGTGTTCTTGCCATTTTTGGTAAGTAGACAGAATCTCAACAGAGTTAGAGGCTTTTCTTCTACCTTACGTACGGAAGGTACCGTTACTTCCTGTCGCATAGGCCGTACGAATGGGACGGTGTTGTCCAGGAACGATTCTTGATTAGAAACAAGTGTTCCTTCGTCAATTTCCTCAGAGGCCGCTTCAGCTCCACATTCCTCAGCGCCGGACTCATCTATCTCGCTAGGCTCATGGGTTGTAGATTCATCGGAAGTACACTCAATCTCCTCAACTGTATCAACAGTGGCTGACGCTTCTACCTCTGCCACTTCCTCTGATGTATTCTCTTCATCGTGGCTATTTAATAGATCGGATGATTCTTCTTCCGTATATGCCGTATTCGCCGTATATGGTTTGCGATTAACCCTTGTATACGGACCTGCCTGAATCTCAACCGGCATGTCTGAATCTTTTTCTTCATCCTCAATCCCACCATCAAGATTGAGATGAGGAACGAATGGATTTTGTGCGGGTTCTACAGTCGGTCGGCTGTCTACGTCATCAAAATTGAAAGATTTACCAAAATTAGCAGCTGCTGGTGTGTATCGAGTCTCTCTGACCCTGACCCAGTTAACAACGGTGGCAAAAAGAACAAAAAGCGCGAAAACCGTACACGCTACGGTGAGAACCAAAAATTCGGTCGTCATGTACCCTCCTTGGTATTCTGTTAGTAGCTAACAGGTTCGAGTCGAAATCCGTTTTGACTCGTGTCTATCGTGACTATGAAAAAATAATAGGAAATTTTTCTTCGTTAAAGAAGCACGATGCTCAGAAAATCGCTAATCATTACCAATTTCGGTGGAATAGCAGATGCTTTCTTCTTTTCTCTACGCTCCTTGAGCAAAGCCTATCGCTGTTTCAAGACTGACACTGACGACGCGTGATACACCTGGCTCCTGCATAGTGACCCCCAAGAGATTTTTGGTGCGTTCCATGGTCAGCGGGTTGTGCGTTATCAATATGAACTGAGTATTCACCAGCTCACTCAATAAATCTGCAAACCGTTCCACATTCTGTTGATCCAGTGGTGCGTCCACTTCGTCAAGAATGCATACCGGACTTGGATTCAACAGAAAAACTGCGAAGACAAAACTCAAGGCGGCGAGCGCTTTCTCCCCGCCCGACAATAGATTGATTGGTAGATTCGCTTTCCCAGGAGGTTTGACTCGAATAACTACACCAGCTTCAAGAAGATTTTCACCGGTCATCTCGAGGACCGCTTTGCCTCCACCAAAGAGTCGAGGAAATACCTGATCGAGTTTTTCATTCAGCGTATCGAATGTCCCCTTTACTTTGCTCTGAATTTCCTTATCTATCCGTTGAACGCTGGATCGAAGGTTTGTTAATGATTGCTCGACATCTCTTAACTGTCGATCGGTGTTGGTCTTCTCCTCTAATTTTCGAGCGTGTTCTTCAATCGCTTGATGATTGATGTCACCTAGTCTCGCCAAACCCTTTTCACGTCGCTCAATCTCTGCGTCGATATTCTCGTCGAGATCTTCAGACGACAGCAAGGCCAATGCATCTTCGGTGCTTATTTGAAAACTATCCAGGTTTTTTGTTGCAAATTCAAGAGCGGATGATGTGGAAGCTCTATCTATGAGAAGCGTATTGATCGCAGACTCGACTTTCTTCGTTTGATCTTCGTTGTCTGACTTCGTAGATTCTTGTGCCAATATTTCTGTCAGTAATGTGCGTACTACTTCCGATTGCTCGGTAAGTAACTGCCTGGAATCAGACTGACTGCTTAGGTCATCCGATCTGGCTTTCCTCAGCACTGGAATTTCAGACTGGTGCTTCTCTAGCTCTCTAGTCTGCTGTACTATCGTCTGATCCAAGCCTTCGAGACGGGTGATCTGGCGAGATGTGCTCTCCTTGGTGCTTCTGATCTCTGTCGTGATCCTTTCAAGGTCTGCAGAATTTGATAGAAATTGCTCATTGAGAACCTTTAAAGATTCCCTGCTCTCCTCTTGTTTGATCTCCGCTACGCGCTGGGAGTTTTCCAAATCGGATAGCTTGACGTGAACTGTAGCGAGTTGACTATCCGATTCACTCCAGAGATTGTCAGCAGAAGCATATTGCGAGGATGTTTGAGCTAAATTCGTTTCTATTTGAGAAATTTCGCTATGGATTTCTTCAACTCTTCGTTTGACTTCACTCAGAGCTAAAGACTTTGCATCTTCTTCCGCCGCGGTTATAGCGACGTTCTCCGATGCTTGTACCAACTCAAGTTGTAAGGTCTCTCTGCTATTCAGTAACTCTTCCTGTTCTGCGGCTAACTGGTCATAAGCCTGCTGTTCTCGTTCAATACGCCTGAGCAACTCTTCGCGATTTTTTTCTACCGATTCAATCTCACCTACTCGCGTCAGCATTTTCAAACTCTGGACATTGGATTCCGTAAAACGAACCCAAGAGTTACTCAACCAAACCCCATCCGCGGTAACCACACTTTGATCATCGCGCAGTGACTCCAACATAGTAAGCGCGTCGGAAAAAGTATCAGCTACCCTTACCTGCAAAAGTAGATCAGCGACTAGCTCAGTTCCCTCAAGTACCTTATCAAGAAGAGATGTTGCTCGGGCCGTCTGACCTTGTTGCCTACGAGTAACGAACACTGCGCCACTTTCCAGCAATTCCCCGGAACTGCCTTTCAGTTCGTCGATCTGTTGTATTTCAATGGCTCGAGTAAAACTGCCTAGTACGATTTCGACCGCAGTTTCCCATCCCGGTTGTACTTTGATCTGCGAAATTAAGCGCCGGTTTTCATTGATTTTCCGCGATGACAGCCATTGATTTAATGCAGGTGTCTCGATCGACAAACCCATCGCCGCTCTTTGTTCTGCCCGTAGATTTGACAACCGGTTATTCTGTATACCTAGGTCTGATTCAATCGAGTGTATCCGTTGTCTAACACTCGATAGTTGAGACTGAATACCGGTCCTTTCGTCTTCTAGCCGCTCAACCGACGATTCGATGCGCTCTTTGTTCAGCCGTGCGTTATTTGACGCTTCGGATGCCTGTTTCAGTTCATCGTCGTCGATCACCAGAGAATTGCGCTCAGTGTGCAACTCCTCCAAACGCTTCTTTGCATTTGAAACTGCTAACTGAGCAGTTGATCTCTCATGTGCATACTGAACCCGACGTTCAGAAATCTGATTGATGGTTGCAACCGTCTCTGAACTCTGAGTTCGCAACTCATTTAACTGCGTGGACTTCGCCGAATAGTCGCGTTCTTTCTGTTCTCGCTCAGCTTTCAGCACTTCAACTTGACGCGTCAGCGTGCGTTGTTTCGGTTCCCACTCCGCGATTTTTGCCTCATTCGAGCGGATTTCCGAAAGGTAATCCTCTTTTTGTCCTTCTGTGCGTTTGAGATTCTCAGTAATCGTCCTGATCTGATTCTCGTGAACACTGATTAGATTTTCCTTAGCTGAAATTTTCTGGTTAAACGCACTTACAGTGTCTTGCCGTTGCCGTTCTTGTTCTACTGCGGAATCTCTTCGATTTCGTAGCTCGAGAAGGTGGTTGTCAAGCAACTGAGCCTCAGTTTCAAGGCTACTTTGTTCGTTGCGTTTCTGCTCAATACTTTTATCAACGTCTTTTAGATGGTCAGACGTTAGTTTTATCTGAAGCGCGATCTTCTTGATTCTGAGCTGATCAAGAGCAGTATTCAGCTTTTGAAATCTTTCTGCTTCGCGAGCTTGTCGTTTTAGATGGCGAAGATCCGTGGAAAGTCGTTCGAGATCATCTTCAATTCGCAGGATATTCTCCTCAGTCCTGTGAATCAATAACTCAGTTTGGTGTCGTCGTTCTCGATAGTTTGTGACTCCGGCGGCTTCTTCTAAATAATGTCGTAACTCTTCTGGTTTGGACCGAACTAACCGATCTGTCATTCCCTGTTCAATGATTGCATAGCCTTTGGTACCGAATCCGGTACCAAGGAATAAATCCTGGATATCTCTTGATCTACACCTACTGCCATTCAGGAAGAACTCCGACGGCTGGTCTATTGCTATTTCCCGTCTTACCGAGATTTCGGCATAGCTGGCATATTCACCACCAAGTTTTGCATCGGAGTTGTCAAAGAGCAACTCCACGCTCGCATGAGAACTTGGCGAACGAAGATCTGAACCATCAAAAATAATGTCATCGAAAGTCGAACCGCGCAAGACAGACGCAGACCGCTCGCCGATTGCCCAGCGTAAACCATCAACGATATTGGATTTGCCACACCCATTCGGTCCTACCACCGCACTTATTTCTGGATCTAAACGAATGGTGGTTGGATCGGCGAACGATTTAAACCCTGCTAATCGAATGCTCTTTAAAAGCAAAAGTGGTAATCCCTTATCTGTAAAGTTGCTAGCAAAGGCTGTGTTCTACGATGGATTGTAGGTGTGACCTACACTGCTTCAATCTTATCGACCACATTGTCATTAAATTATCCTTGACTGCACTTCGATTAGTTGCAACCGCTTGAGTACGACAGAATGAATAAAGAACTTGAGACAAAAATCAACCAATATCGAGAACAAGGGTTCGCGCAAGTATTACTCGGACTTACTGACCTCGACGGAGTACTTCGCGGGAAGTACGTAAATCTTGACAAATTCGCGAGTCTCATGACGAAAGGAGGAGGTTTTTGCGACTGTGTATTCGGCTGGGATATCGACGACCAACTCTATGATGCTGGAAGTTATACAGGCTGGCATACCGGATTTCCCGACACACACTATAGGCTACTTACTAGCTCCGAGAGAATCAATCCCTTAACGAATACACCATTCTTTCTCGGTGAATTTACCGATCCGGCCGCTTCAGACCATCCATTATGTCCACGCACTTTGCTGAGAAAAGTCACCCACCAACTACAGGATCTTGGTTTTGGGGTTAAAGCGGGCTTCGAGTATGAGTTTTTCGTCTTTAACGAGACATCGAGATCAGTTCGAGAGAAGGCATTCCGGGACTTAGAACCTCTAACGGAAGGTAATTTCGGCTACTCAGTATTGCGTGCAGCCTCCAAATCTCAGGACTTCAATGGCTTATTGGACTTTTGCCGAGATTTTGACATTCCTGTAGAGGGACTTCATTGCGAGACTGGACCAGGCGTTTGGGAAGCTGCGTTGTCAATAGCCCCAGTTCTCGATGCTGCAGATCGCGCAACCCTGTTCAAGACTTTCAGCAAGGTTTACTTCCAGCAAAGAGCTAACATTGCGACTTTCATGGCCAAGTGGTCAATGAAGTACCCTGGTCAGAGCGGTCACTTCCACTATTCGCTAACGAATGAGGATGGATCAAACGCATTCTCTGGGGCGCTCGGGGAAATCTGTGAACCTGCCCGTTTCGCACTTGCAGGACTTGAGAAATATCTGCCTGCTCTCCTTTGTCTATTTGCACCTACGGTCAACAGTTACACGAGACTAGTCAAGGGTGCGTGGGCACCGATCTCTTCGTCGTGGGGAATCGAAAATCGGACATGCGCAATTCGTTGGATAAACTCCGCTGGTAATGAACACATTGAGCACAGAGTGCCAGGCGCAGACTCTAATCCCTATCTCGTAGCCGCAGGAACGCTGACAGCCTGTGTGCTCGGTTTAGAGGAGCAAGTTGAACCCAACGATCCAGTGGTCGGCAACGCCTACGATGTGGACGCGGATTCAGATTGTCGTTTCAGTAACAATTTGCGAGATGCTGCTGACAAACTATCTTCTTCACAGGCGGTACGAAGGATCCTTGGAGACGAATTTGTGGATCACTTCGTGATGACTCGCCACTGGGAACAAGAGCAAGCGCAGAAGACGATCAATGATTGGCAGTTGAATCGTTACTTTGAATCAATATAGACCGTTAGAAGTCTTCTTCCCGCTGTGCATCCGAAGTAACTTCTGAGAGATCAAATTCCAATTGAACGAGAGGATTATCACTTGGGTTTACATACTCGCTTTCGACCCGGAAAATGGCGTCTTCAGCGGCGACGGCCGCGCTCTCAGTAATTCGAGCTTCAATTTTTACCGACTCAAAGTTCGATAGCTGCAAAGTGGGTTGCATTGCAATCGAGTCATTCAGAATCACTTTCACCAGTCGAGTAGCATCACCGGAAAGTAGAGGTCTACGAACAACTGCTAAAGGCGGTCCACCACCCTCGGACCTAGCCAGAATCGATAACCAACCCTGATCAATTAAGTCAGCTGGAACGGTAACCATTACCAAAACAACGGATCCTTGTTGCATGAGCTGAGGCACTACATTGGTGTCCCGACTAGTTTCAATGATGCCTCGAACATCCGCCATGAGAGGCTTAGTAAGGATCTGTTCACTGACCAGAAAGGCTTGCGAATAATCCATTTGGTCAATTGCAAGGCGATACAACATCATCTCTATAAGTAGCGGTAGGTCTGTATTGGATTTAGCAACTCGCTCCAATACACGTATAGTCCTTGGATTGTCGAGTGGCCGTTGCAGACTCGCGACACTCAAGAGGAACCACTGATCTGAGTCGTTGGCGATGTGGCCCAGTTCCTCCGCTTGCGTATGCGAGACAATCAAAGCATCGTATTTTTTGGTTATCCATTGCAGCTGCATCAAGTAAAACCACGCAGAGCCATCACTAGGTTGATCCGCCGCGCGTTTTTGGAACAGACTGTAAATCTCTTGTTGTTGTTCCATCGATTCGGTTTCAAGAAAATCTCGCGGAATTCGGTCCAGATCCACCGCCAATGGATCGCCTAACCAAAACCAGTAAATTGCTAGCGCAAGTAAAGGAACACCTAAAGGAATCGTGAATTGAACCCAACGCGCCATCGTCCGTTGCTTCGGTTCATCGCCAGCGGTAGCTCTCTCTTCCAACAATGTGTACTTTATTTCCTGAGCGAGTGCCGTCGATTCTTCATCGGTATCAGAACTAAACTCATCTGCTTGAGCCTTGGTGAATAATCGATTGAGTTTGACTCGATCTTGGCCTGAAACAGACCTTGCGTCTCGGCCTATATACAACTGCACGAACAGCCAGATGCCCAAAAGTACTGCGGCAATTCCTGCTGTAATCAACAACTCAATCACGAGCGGTCTACTTCTTCGAGTCGTTGAGCTTCCTCTGCACTAAGCTGCGGCTGATTCTTTTGGAAGCCAACTTTGAGAACCACCCAAAACACTAGCAAAAGACCAATAACGGGCAAGGCCCACAAAAACACTGTTTTAGGACTCAAAGGAGGGTCGTAAAGTATGAAATCGCCATACCGTTCAACCAGATACACCCTGATTTCCTTATCTGACTTCCCTTCGTGAAGAAGGCGATAGACCAGCGCTCGCAAGTCCTTGGCGATAGGTGCGTCTGACCCAGCTAGGTTCGTGTTAAGGCACTTGGGACATCGAATGACTTCCAGAAGCTTGTAATACCGTTCTTCTATCGTGGGATCTTCGAATTCCTGTGCATCTATTGCCGTGATTGAATAGATGAACGAGAAGATACAGGCAAATATGAGTGTCATCTAACTCGAGAAGTATTGAGATTTAAAAGTTTCCCACGTTGCCTCTGATATGAGACCTACGTGCTTGTCAACGATGGTGCCGTGCTCATCCAGCACGAAAGTTTCGGGTGCGCCTGTGACTCCTAATTCGATTCCGAGTAAACCTTCCCGATCCACTATGTTGAAGTCGTACGGATTACCCCGCTCCAGAAGCCATTGCCTAGCAGTGTCTGGTTCGTCCTTGTAATTCAAACCAACAATCGAGACACCACTTGTAGCGATCTCCAGCAATATCGGGTGCTCGACACCACAAGCCACGCACCAAGATGCCCAAACGTTGACCAATCTCGGCTCACCGATTAGATCTGAACGAGTTAACTGTTGCCCGTTATGCAGTTCCGAATAGGAAAACTCTGGAAACGGTTTACCGACTAAAGCTGATGGTAAGACATCTCTTGGACCGAATTCAAAACTCTTTAAAAAAACGATTGCTAACGCAACCAGAAAGATTGCTGGAATAAACAGAAGCATTCTGGCATTTCGACTGGAACTTGATTTAGTGGCCATGTCTCAGACATTTCCCAGTACTTGAACAAATCGAGTCACAACACGAGATTCAAGAAGTTGCGAGAGCACTACTAGGAAGGGCATCGTCAGAATGAAACTTAGCCTGCAAGTACCTGCGTTGCAATTTCCTGTATCTAGCATCCATGACCGCGAGGATACCGCCGAGTGCCATTATGAACGCGCCGAGCCAGATCCAACGCACCAATGGTTTCTCCTGAATGCGAACTCCCCAACTCCCATCGGGCAATGGCTCGCCCAGAGCAATAAACAGATCACGTGTAATCCGGCCGTCTATCCCAGCTTCGGTTGTGATCGTTTGTCGGGTTAGGTACTCTCTACGTTCGGGATACACGTAGATATCACCTACCTTAAATGTACCCATCTGCCCAATATAGTTCGGTCCGCGAATGTCCTCAATATTCAAAAACTCGTAAGTTCGATCATTCAATTCGACGGTGTCGCCCACGCGCATTCTCTCTTCCGTCGAGCTCGTATATCCGGTGGTAATAGCTATGCCTATTACCGCAACCGCAAATCCAATATGTGCCGTAAACATGCCCGTGATGCCAAGCGACATACTGGTACGTCGGCGAATTACCTCCTTGATATGTACGACTATCACCCACAGGGCAAGTCCTGCAACCAGAAGTGCACCGATTACAAACTGATCACTTAACACCAGACCTACCAAAATCACAAAGGCGACAGAAAGACCAAGCAGTATCAATGCGTTTTTAAGGAGTTTTAACGGGGTTCTCTTCCATCTCACTATCGGCGTGATGGCCAAACAAGCGGTCAAGAACAACATCACAGGTACGAACACCGCATTGAAGTATGGTGGTCCGATGGATGTGAGTTCACCACCGGAGATCCATTCGTGAATCAATGGATAAATCGTGAAAATCAAGACATTCACAAGCGCAAACACCAATAAGGCATTGTTTAACAGAAGTAGCAATTCACGGGAAACACCAGCGTACTGGATACGACTCTTGAGGGTTGACGCTCTGACAGCGAATAGGACCAGCGCCGGAACCATGAGAGTCACAAGTATGGCAAGCAGAAAAAGTCCTCTCTCTGGATCTATGGCAAACGCATGGACGCTGGTTAGAACACCTGATCGAATCAAGAACCCACCAGTCAATGAGAGTCCAAAAGCAAGAATCGCGAGCAACACAGTCCAAGACTTAAAAGCACCACGTTTCTCGGTCACGGACAACGAATGAATTAGCGCTGTACCTGCTAACCAAGGCATAAACGAAGCGTTCTCGGCCGGATCCCAGAACCACCAACCACCCCAGCCTAGTTCGTAGTAAGCCCACCAACTTCCTAACGCAATACCAACGGTAAGAAATGCCCACGCAGCATGCGTCCAAGGTCGCGACCATCTAGCCCAGGTTGCGTCGATTCGACCAGTCAACAGAGCTGCAATCGCAAACGCAAATGCCACACTGAAGCCAACGTAACCAATACTGAGCATCGGCGGGTGAATGATGAGGCCAATATCCTGCAGGATTACGTTCAAGTCCGCTCCGGAATCAGGCACGCTAGGTACCAGCCTCAAAAACGGATTACTTGCAGTCAGTAGATACGCCAAAAATCCCGTATTTACTGCACCCATCACGCCTAGAACGTATCCGCCCATGTCCATACTCAGGGACTTGGTTTTTAGTGCAACAAGGAACGTCCATCCAGCGGTGACAACCGTCCAAAACAGAAACGAGCCTTCGTGAGCACCCCATGTTGCACTGAACTTGTAGTACCAAGGCAATTCGACCGTGGAGTTCTGTGACACATAGAGAACCGAGAAGTCGTCCGTGAGAAACGAGTACATCAAGAGACCGAATGACATTAGCAACACCACAAATTGCAGTGATGCCACGCTTCGACAAATGTTTATACCGCTAACTTGCTGAGTCTTACCCGTATAAAATCCAGCTAACGTCAGCACCACCGTGCAGACAAATGCAACACAGGTTAGAAAGTGAGCAAATTCTGGGATCACTGGGAGGCGTGCAACCCGTCTAGTTCAGGTGGCATGTACTGCTCATCGTGTTTAGCCAACACAACATCAGCTTGGAACACGCCCTTTGAGTCCAGTGTGCCGGTAACTACGGTTCCCTGACCCTCAGCAAAGAGACCCGGCAATATTCCGGCATACGAAACCGGGAAAGAAGAGCCTTTCATATCGGTCAACTCAAAGGAAACCAGTAGTTGATCCTCGTCATGTCGGATGCTACCGGCAACGACCATGCCGCCTGCACGGATTCGTTTGTCCTCAGGCGCTTCTCCGTTGACGATCTGGTCTGGGAGATAGAAAAACTGCATATTGTCCTGGAGCGCAAAGATCGTAGTGGTCAACGTTAAGACCGCGCCCACGAATACGAAAGAAATTACAACGATACGATTGCGTCTAACTGGAGTCATGTGCCGTCTCGCCCTACACCCTGCTTAACTCGATTTTTGATTTGCATATGAGATACCAATGGTGCGATACACATAACCGCTACCACCAGAACAGTGATTGAGTAAACCGAAAATACATACATATCCATGAATTGATGCCTATCCCGCCGATTGGCTAAATCGACTGCGAACCCATTCAGTTTCGCGTTCCCGGTCGAGCACCAAATTCCGCATACGTGCGAGTATTACGCCTGCCATAAGTAAATACATGCCGATGGTGTTAATAAGGAGTGGCCAAAGCATTGACATAGCAATAGAAACAGGCCTGCCGATTTGGATAGATGCTGGTTGGTGCAGGGTAGTGAACCAATCCACTGAATATTTAATAATAGGAATATTGAGCACGCCGATCATTGCCAGAATGGCAACTGCCATCATCGCTCTATGCTCATCGGGGATCACCTGACGGAGCGCGATCAAGCCAAGGAACAGGAACAGTTGCGCAAGTACAGAGGTCGTTCGTGCGTCCCACACCCAACCTGTTCCCCATGTGGGAATACCCCAGACAATCCCCGAAAACAGTGCTATTGCTGTCAACCATGCGCCGATTGGTATTGCTGCGACCATGAAGACATTTGCCATTTTCATTCTCCACACAACGTAGACAAATCCAGCGACAGCGGTAGCGATATAAATCAGTTGAGACAAATGAGCTGCGGGCACATGCATATAGATGATTCGAAATACTTCGCCTTGCACTCGATCGGGTGGTGTGAACCACAACCCCCACACCGTTCCAGCGCCAAGCAGAACAATCCCTACTATGTAGCAACCTAGAATCCATGCATACGACCCTAGGTAGAAATATCTCGGCGATCCAGCCCGATGAAATTTCTCCTTGATCCAATCCATCTAATACTCCTGACTTATCTTGAGCGCAAATCCAATCGCGAAAGGTACCACCGTGATGGCACCGATAGATATAGCAGTGAGCCAGAGTAAAGGGCTCCAATTAAATTGACTAAGCAATAGCGATTGACCAAAACCAACTCCCAGCAGGTAGATGGGCACGTAGAGCGGAAGAATTAAGATCGCAAGCAATACCCCTCCTCGTTCAATGCCGATGCTTAGGGCTGAACCAAGCACTCCCAGAGCAGTTAACGCAGGTGTTGCAATAAACAGCGAAGCGGCTAAACCTAAAGAATCAAGGTAATGTAGACCCATCAACAAAGCTGCGACCGGACTTAGGAGGCATATCGGTAGTCCGACCAACAACCACCTACTGAGTACCCGTCCTAGAGTGACCAAAAACAGTGGTTGACTATGTACGAGGAACTGATCGACCATGCCGGATTCAGCGTCCCGATTGAATAACGTCTCCAGCGCGAGTAGATTCGCAATCATTGCGGCCAACCACACCGACCCTACAGCTACCATCGAGGTGTCAAAGGTTCGATTATGCACAACCAGTGTTGATAGAAACGCCAACAATAGAAACATCAGCAAAGGGTGGAGGGAATCCGACTTAAATCGGACCGCCACCAGCAGGTCGGAACGAAAGATAATCCAAAATCCAGACATTACAACCCAAGTCCTAGAGTCTGTACATCGTCAAATGAAACGGGTGTATGGCTGACCATCCCAATGCATCCTCCTTCTTCTCGATGGTCAATGATTAGTCGATTGAGCAACTCCTTACTCTGAGCGTCTAACGCACTTCTTGGTTCGTCCAACAACCAAATCTTGCAGGCTTGGACCCATATTCGAGCGAGTGCACATCGTTGCTTTAACCCAGCTGATAGCTTGCCAACCAGATGGTTCCTATATGAATACAGATCGAGTCGTTCAAGCGCTACCTCTATGCTATGTTCAGACGACTCTGCCATCGCGCGACTGAATTGGATGTTCTCTGATACTGTAAGCAGAGGATTCAAGCCGATCTTATGGCCTAGAAAAGTGCACTTCTCAAAGCGTTCGACTGATCCCGAACTTGCCAGTTTGATTCCTACTAGACAACGCAGCAAAGTAGATTTTCCACAGCCATTTGGACCATCGATCTTCAGTAGCTCGCCACTTTTGATTTCAAGGTTCAGATCTTTGAAAAGTACCTGACCAGCCACCTCGCAACCTAGGTTGCTTGTTTTCAAAAGCAGTTGAGTCATGGCCGAGCGACGGGAAGCGCTTCGTTAAAGTAAGGAACTGAAAGGTTGCTCGAAGTTCATGTCTGGTACGGAGAAACCGACCTAGTGAGAATCTTCTCGACTGACTTTAGCCTGAATTCGGTCCCACTCTACCTTGGTATGGATATTGGTGGTCTTTGAACGATCATCGTATGAAATAACGGCATCACCAGACTTCAGCACCGCCAGTACCTGTTTGCGTTTCTGTGCCATAGATCCATTAACGATATCTCCATCTCTGGATACGAACTCATCCACGACGTTGTTCAATGCGAGGCGGGATAATGATCGATAGCTTACGAGTCGCACTTCCGTCAGGCTCTCAACTCTACAAAAGGCAACACTTTTTCAGATTTAGTCAGCTTGGCAAAATTGAAAAGTGTAGAGTCTCCAAGATGGGATGGTTTCACATTCCGGATGGAACGCGCGATGTTTTGCACTCTCCCAGGTTGGACTCGGTCCCACTCTCTCAGCATCGACTTGATAACTTGGCGTTGGAGATTCTCCTGAGAACCGCATAAGTTACATGGAATGATTGGAAATTGCTCAAACTCGGCATATTTCTCCAAGTCACTTTCGCGCACGTAATACAACGGACGAATGACTTCATTCCTTTGATCATCAGACAATAAATGCGGTGGCATACTCTTCATCTGGCTGCCGTAGAACATATTGAGAAATAAGGTCTCGACGACATCATCTAAATGATGTCCCAAGGCAATTTTCGTCGCACCCAATTTTTGGGCAGAGGAGTAAAGAATCCCTCTTCTCAATCTAGAACAGATTGGGCAATACGTCTTACCTTCGGGCGTACGAGACTTGACGATGGAGTAAGTGTCTTCCTCGATGACATGAAATTCGACATCTCGTTCTGCCATGTAATCTGGTAGCACATCACCCGGAAAATCCGGTTGTTTTTGATCTACATTGATCCCGAACACCGAGAAAGAAACCGGCGCATTGCGTTGCAATGAGAGCAGTACATCTAGCATCACATAGGAATCTTTCCCACCTGACATACAAACCATGACTCGATCACCATCTTCGATCATGTGATAGTCAACAATCGCTTGACCGGCTAGTCGACGAACTCTCTTTCGTAGCTTGTTACGTTCAACACGTAAATCTGACATCTGCTAAAAATCTCTTAATACCGCAATCGGTGGGGTGGACACAAGCTGCCTGGTGCCTAAGTACCCTACCGAAAGAATAATCACCATTCCCATCAAGGGTCCTAAGATCCACAGCATCGGTCTAGGAGTGTAATCAAATTCAAAAATCACACCTTCGATGAACCACATTGAGAGTTCTGCTCCGCAGACGGCAACCAATCCAGCCATCGCGCCTAAGAACGTGAATTCGGCAATGAGTGAACCTGAGATGAGATTTCTGCTACCACCCAGACTTCGAATCAACGCATATTCACGCATGCGGTAGTCTCTTCCTGATTGAATCGCAGCGATGAGCACCAAGACTCCACCACCGAGTACTAGGTAGAGTACCCATTCAACGGCTTGTGTCGCACGCGATAAGATCGACTGCACCTGCTCAATGATCGAACCGACATCTATGACCGTTATGGTCGGGAATTGACTGATCAGGTCCTGTACGTACCGCTTGTCTTCGTCCGCAAGGTGGAATCCAGTAATAAAGGTAGCTGGCACTTCCCTTAGCGCTGCGGGACTTAGGATCATGAAGAAATTAGGCTGAAAACTCTCCCACTGGAGTGATCGAATACTCGTGACCGTGGCGGTAACCTCGGACCCAGCAACTTGAAAGGTCAATTCATCTCCTATGTCAAGATCCCATCGATATGCGTAACTGTCCTCAATCGAAACTTCATGAGCCCCTGTATTAGGATCCCACCAATCTCCTTTAACGACTTTATTTTCGTTGGGTAGATCTTCAAGATAGGTAAGCTGCCTAGTACTCGATAAACGCGGTCCTGACATTCGTCTTACTGTACCTTGAATATTTTCTTGATAAGTCCGAACATTCTCATTGTTTACGGCGACTACCCGCCCCGGTAGCATCGGTAGCAGGAAACCATCATAAACCGCGTGTTCATCCAAGAATGCCTCTACTCCTTCGACTTGAGCATTGGTGACGTTCAGGAGGAAGTGATTGGGTAACTCGTCTGGTAGTTGTGCTTGCCACTCTTCAATCAATGTGGTTCGCAGGAGAAAAATAATCAACAGCATCATGATTGCTAGCCCAAACACGATGATCTGTCCTGTGTTGGACCCACGTCTTCGTTGTAGGCCAGCCAACGCCAATCGCCAGACACTCCCTGCTTCGGCACCGACGACTCTGCCACCTTTGAGTAACACGAGCGCTATACCACTAAACACCAAGCAAGTCAGACTAATACCAACAAGCAATCCGACTACTAAGAGAACATTCTCTGCATACCAGATTAACAGTGAAACACTCCCAATGGCCGCGAAGCTATACGTGACCAATTTGGATGTCGCACCATCTGCAATATCTCGACGAAGTACTCTCAAAGGCGAGATATTTTTCAATGCCAGGAACTGCGGCAACGCGAAGGTGAATAGACAAATCAAGCCGGTCACAGTGCTGAGGATCAACGGACGAAAACCCACCCCAGGTAATTCGGCTGGAAGTAGCTCCCTGAAATTCCACACCAGAAAGTAATGAAGAGCACTGCCAGCGGCATATCCCAGCGTCATCCCGACCAAACCGATAAGCAACAAAACTCCCAAAATCGCGAATAGAACGTCATTAGGGGTTGCGCCGAGTGTCTTCAAGATTCCGACATGATTGATATGCCTTGAAGCATATCTTTGAGCAGACAAAGCTATGGCAACGCCTGCCAGGAGTACCGCTAAGGACCCACCAATTAGGAAAAACCGTTCTGCCCGATCAAGAGCGCGACCAATTTGTGCGACGGATCTTCGAACGTCTTCCCAGTCATAGTCTGGACGCAGGTCCTCACGTATTGTTTCAAAAACTGAATCTAGGCCAGCACGTTCTCCGCTGAGCAGGAGCTTGTAGTTCAATCGACTCCCAGGTTGTACCACCTGCGTTGCGGGGACATCCGCGATATTCATCAACAATCTTGGACCCATGTCCCACATCGAACCACCTCGGTCTGGCTCGTGGGTTAATACGCGGGATATCTCAAAGTCTGCATACCCTACCTGCACTCGATCTCCTAACTCAACTCCTAATGCAGGGAATAGCCGCGAATCGAGCCAAACTTTCCCTGGGTCGGGCACATCCTCAGTGGCATCGCCCCATCCAAAAGGTTCATCGGTCACCTTCAAGGTGCCTCGCAACGGATACTCATCGTCGACTGCCTTGACTGAGACTAACTGGGTTCTGGCGTCGGTCGACTGCGCGACCACCATTGAAGTGAATGTCAATGTATGCGACATGGCGAGCTCATTCTGATCGGCCGCATCTATGAATGCTTCAGGTATAGGTTTTCCGCCACTAATAACTCGGTCAGCAGCTAGGTAGGACGCTGCTTCGAGCATCATCGCCGATTGGAGGCGTCCAACCGTCATGGTGATTGCTGCAACAATGCCAACCGCGACGAGCAAACTGACCAGTAACAGCCGCAATTCTCCAGCTCGCCAATCGCGAAGCACGAGCTTTAGGACTAAATGGAAATTCATGAAGTAATTTTCCCTGCGGTTAATTCGATCCGGTGCTTACAACGACTGGCCAAACCAACGTCGTGGGTGACAAGAACCAGGGTAGTACCAACCTCTTGGTTTAGATCGAAGAGTAGGTCCGCAACCAGTTTACCGGTTGCAGTATCTAAATTCCCAGTTGGTTCATCCGCGAACAGCACAGTAGGTCGTGATGCAAAGGCTCTGGCAATCGCAACACGTTGCTGTTCACCGCCGGAAAGTTGCCTCGGGTAATGTTTGGTTCGATCGCCCACGCCTACTCTATCCAAAAACTCCTCAGCATCCTGACGTGCAGTGGAATCACCGCGTAATTCACCAGGGAGCATGACATTTTCTAGTGCAGTCAGACTTTCAATAAGCTGGAATGACTGAAACACAAAACCGACGACTTTACTTCGTACTTTCGCACGTTGTTCCTCGTCCATCTCAGTAAGTTCTTCACCGTCAAGCCAAACTTTTCCAGAAGTTGGCAAATCAAGCCCTGCTAAAATCCCCAACAAAGTGGTTTTTCCAGATCCTGATACACCAACAATTGCGAGTGAATCTCCATATGCAAGCGACACATCCACACCATCCAAAATGGTGAGGTTTTCTCGTCCCATACGAATCCTTTTCACAAGATTCGTACCATGTAAGATAAATTGGTCTTTATTGTTTATTTCCAAGGGATTCCTGCTGGGCCTAGTGTTGTTCGGTTGGAGTTCTGCGCTGTCTGAGGTAAGTGACACTTATCCGAAAAAAATCATGGTTTTTGGTGACAGTCTGAGTGCCGCCTACGGCATCGCTGATGAAGAAGGATGGGTGAACCTACTACGGCAGCGTGTTGAGAAAAATTTCATTAATTGGACGGTAGAGAATGCGAGTATCAGTGGAGAAACCACTTCGGGTGGATTGACACGAATCGAGTATGAACTGGACCGAATAGAACCAAGCATCGTGGTGGTTGAACTTGGGGGTAACGATGGCCTGCGGGGTTACCCCATTGAGTCGGTCGAACAAAACCTGCGGAATATTGTAAAGAAATGCCAAGACGCGGGCGCTAAGGTCTTGGTGGCTGGAATGCGCCTTCCTCCGAACTACGGAAACCAATACACCGATTCCTTTTACAAGATGTTTGAACGTGTGGCGACGGAATTGAATACCGCCTATACGCCATTCCTTCTGGATAAGGTTGGAGATCAAGAAGATTTAATGCAAAACGATGGAGTACACCCCAAGAGCATTGCACAACCTATATTGCTAGACAACATATGGCCTGAAGTCGACAGATTACTCACTGCTCTGACACCTGTCGTGAATTGACCCCAATATGTCGTTCTCCTCTCATGTTCGCTAGCGCGACTTGCTTGCTTCGTTCACTAAACCGTTCTTTCCGTTCGTCGCTGGTGCTTGAAAAACAGTGAGGACAACTGACCGCTGGCACATAGTGCTCTGATTCGGTATCTTCTTCCGATAGTGGATGTCGGCACGCAAAGCACTGGATATAGTTGCCTTGGTGAAGGGAGTGATCCACGGTAACTCTCTGATCAAAGACAAAGCACTCTCCCATCCAATTCGATCTATCCTTGGGCGTTTGTCGCAGATAGTTCAAAACACCGCCGTCGAGCTGATACACATTCTCAAATCCCTGTGCGACCAAGTGTTGCGACGCTTTTTCACATCGAATACCACCAGTACAAAACATGGCAATCGGTGTGTCCTTTTTCCCGCCCAGTTCCTTCACTACCGAGTCACTGAATTCGCGAAAGTTCCGGGTATTAGACACTTTGGCGTTCTGAAAAGTGCCAACTTCAGTTTCGTAAGTGTTCCTCACATCCAGCACGAGGGTATTTGGGTCGGAAATCAACGCGTCCCATTCAACTGGACTCACATGTTTACCCCTTTCAGAGTCAAATCTCATATCAGACCCATAGTTCACAATTTCCGGTCTTATGCGGATTTTTAGTCGATGGAAAACTACATTGTCTGGATCGGCGGTTGACCAGTTGACCTTCAAGTCAAATGTGTCCGCAATTGTCTTTACATGCTCGAGAACGCCTTCTAACTTCACTCGAGAGTCATGTGCTAAAGAACCATTCAAGCCCTCGGATGCAAGAAGAAGCGTGCCAACGATTCCTGCATCGAGACAGACTTTCTCCAACTTAGACTGAGCTAGTGAGAGGTCCTTTTGTGGCCTAAATTCATAAAAAGAAACCACATGTTTGAGAGTTCCCATGGACTCAGTGTTAAGCTGAACTCGACCCTCTCGCGCACGGCGGAGACATCGGCGTTTGTCCGAAGCGCTTCGACCAGTCTGCTTCGG
>MPMU01000063.1 GCA_002238665.1 Gammaproteobacteria bacterium bin55 | reverse complement strand
TCTCAGATCAATATACCGGTGGCAACAGGCGAACGGCTGGTGTCTAAGTACGAGTTTGCGCAACTGGTAGAAAAAGGTGCGGCGAGTATCGTGCAGTTGGATGTGGCTCAGTGTGGTGGCATTCTTGAGTCCAAGAAGATTGCCGGTATAGCAGAGTGTCATTTCGCTCTGATTGCGCCACATATGTACGTGGGTCCGGTGGCAGCTGCCGCGGCTGTGCAATTGGATACCTGTTCGCCAAATTTCATGATCCAGGAATACAACGGTGGCCCACTCCACGAAGAGCTGTTCGTAGAGCCAATCAAATTTGCGGATGGATTCATTGATCCACCGACAAGTCCAGGATTGGGAATCGAGATTGATGAAAACGTACTGAAGCGACAACTAAGCCCGGATTACCACTGATCTAATGCGGAATATTCTGTTCGTAATCGATCCTTTTGAATCTCTGACGATTAAAAAGGACACGTCCCTTGCTCTGATGTGGGCTGCCGAACGACGATCCTGGCAGGTCTTCACATGTGAAATAGGCGACCTTTTCTGGGTGAATGGAGCGACTGAGGTGTTTGCCCAAAGAACTAGGCTACACGAAGATTGGGAAAACAAAGCAAACAAGCAACAGACTTGGTTCTCCCGAGAAGGTCCTGAACGATGTCCAGCTTCTGAATTTGACATCATCATGATGCGTAAGGACCCTCCTTTTGATATGGACTACATCAACGCTACGTATCTACTGGGTGAAGCAGAAAAGGCAGGTGTGCTGGTCTGTAATAGACCGAACAGCTTGAGAGATTGCAATGAGAAGTTCTTCACTACGTCATTTCCAGACCTGACACCGAATCAGGTGATTTCGCAACGGGAAGATGTGCTGGTGGATTTTCACACCCAGTATAGAGATGTGATCTTCAAGCCACTGGACGGTATGGGTGGCAAAGGAATATTTCGAGTCCGTGAGGATGATCCCAACCTGCATGTGGTACTTGAAACGCTCACCCAAGGATTTCAAACGCAGATTGTCGCCCAGGAATTCATACCAGACATCGTGAATGGCGATAAACGGATTTTGCTCGTGAACGGCAAAGTCATACCTTATGTGCTAGCGCGCATACCGAAAGCAGGTGAGGCGAGAGGTAATCTTGCAGCAGGGGGTACTGGTGTAGGGCAGGAACTCTCCGAGAACGATGTGCAAATTGCTGAAGCCATAAGTCCAGTATTAGTTGAACGCGGACTGTATTTCACGGGGATTGATGTCATCGGTAACTATCTGACTGAAATCAATGTCACATGTCCTACCTGTGTCAGAGAATTGGATGAGCAGTTTGGGATTGATATCGGAAGCCAGCTGATGGCTGAATTGGATTCGTTGCTGGTTGAAGCATAGAACACTCGGTGATTTAAGGCTTAAGCTACCTGATCGAAGTGTTGTGACGTTGAGCCAGATTTGTTGAGAGTTTCCTGTCCCCCTACACTAATTTCGAACTCCCAAGACGTGACTGGTCATTGGTGGTGAAACATCTGCACAAGTCAATCACATGAGTGACTTGACCCTTTCTGGCGAGTCATCCGCCAGCTACATTGCGAAACCTCAGACAGCGATACTGCTGTCGGTTCTACTGCACACACTTGCCTTAGCTGCCCTTATCTATTTCTTTGAAGGGCCGTCGCCAGTGAGAGATCCCCCATTAAAACTCACACTCGAAGGCATTACGATACTAGAACCAGAAGTCTCGGAGGAACTGATCGACGAAATTGTGACAACCATTGAGCCCGAGGAAGTTGAGACTCTTGAACTTGAATCAGACGAACCTATTGAAGAGGAGCTAGTTACGCCAGCCATTCCAGACGTTGCGCCAATTATTGCGATTGAATCCGAAGAAGCGGAGGAATCACTATCAATCGACGTACCGGTGGCAATCCTTGTCCATCCAGATAGCTTGAGGGAATTCGTTCGAGCTGATTCGGAGTACACACGAGTACCGGATTACAAGACATTCGAGGAGCAACTGAGGCAGGAAAGTTATTTCAATAGCTGGGCTGAAAAAGTCACGCGTTACGGGGTAAGAGCAATCCCGGCTTCGACCTCAAGGAAAGCACTGCACGGCGAAATCACCTTAAACGTCGTGCTCGGAATGGATGGCACACTGGAACATCTGGAAATAATTGACGACACGCATCAACGATTTCTCAACAATCTGGCTCTAAGTATCGTGCGTATGGCTTCGCCTTTTGCTCCTGTGCCGCATCGTTTATTAGGGAGAGATGGAAAACTGAGGTTTCAACCCAAAATTGTGTTTCGGAACAAACTTGCATGGGTGGAATAGAGCATTGCCCTCAGAAAATCGAAAACTCCACAGTGGATGCACACTACTGTCATCCCTACTTCCTAAAATCACTTGTCCTTGACGCCAACAAAGTCTTTTCTTTAATACATCACGTGGTAGCCGCGGGCAGACATGTCAGACTATAGTCACCAATTTTTAATATCCATGCCGTTGCTTGATGGGGATTATTTCTCACAGTCTGTGATTTATATCTGCACGCACGACGAACGAGGTACCCTTGGGCTTGTCATTAACAAACCAGTCGACTATACCATTACGGAGATTTTCGAACAGCTGGAATTAGATATGCCAAAAAGCATCAAAGGGATACGTTTAATTGAAGGTGGGCCGGTAGCCTCGGATGTACCGCTCATTCTCCACACGGATGACTGGCAATCTGAAAATACCTGGCTACTACCCGATGGCCTGGCATTGACATTTCCATCCGATGAAGGGCGAGATTTTTTCGACCTTTTTAAGGCCATCGTTGTTGGTGAAGGTCCCAAACAGTTCTTACTGGCGTTGGGTCACTCCGGTTGGGGTGGTGGGCAGTTGGATGCCGAAATCGAAGAAAATACATGGCTGACTTGCTCCTATGATCCTAAAGTACTATTCGATATCCCCTTTGAAAAGCGCTACCAAAGGATTTGCGATAACTTGGGATTTGACATTAATCTCATCTCACGCCACGGTGGTGACGCTTGATCTCAACTAGGCAAAATCGGGGTATTTATTGTCGGTTTTAGTCTTTGACTGGGGCTTGAAGGATATCGGCGTAGCGGTCGCTGACGAAGCCATGAATATGGCGTTTCCTTTAACCACAATCACTACCAGAGCTGGCAAGTTTCACCAAGCATCTTTTGCGAAAATGTTTAAGGAATACCAACCTAGACAGGTAGTGGTTGGCATGCCTCTGAATATGGACGGAACGGAAACTGAATACGCAACTTCGGTGAAAAAATTTGCACATGAGATGCATCTCGCATTTAATGTAGAGGTCAGTTTTGTAGATGAACGACTGACAACTTTCGAGGCGGTGCAACGAAGTGGTGAAGAAATCCCTGACGATTCCCTTGCTGCACAAGTCATTGCGGAGTCTTGGTTAAATCAAAATAAGGTCGGTGACAGACAGGTTTAACTCTCATTCGATTCTCAAATACGAACTCAATACAGAACCAACAATATATGGACGAAATAATCAACGACTACGATAAACGACATACTCCATTCGAGGGATGTTTCAATTTTCGGGACATTGGTGGCTATAAAAATGCCCAAGGTCAAGCGATTCGATGGGGACGATACTTTCGAGCTGGTCGACAAGAACGAATGACTTCAAATGATCTGAAGCAAGTCGCCAAATTCAAGATCGAAACCCAGATAGATCTCCGTTTTCAAGTTGAGATTGACAGTCAAGGACGAGGACCTTTAGAGTCCTTAGGTAGTCGATATATCTGGAACTCTGTGCTGACGGATTCGAGTCTGGAAAAACTTAGAGCGGAGGTGGGCATTACTGGTGCTCGGTATCTCAATTACATCGAATATGCACCAGAGATGTGGTTGCGGCTGTTTGAGTTCCTAGCTGAACCAAAAAATTACCCGACGCTCGTTCATTGTGTAGCGGGCAAAGATCGCACAGGCGTGACGACGGCTCTTGTGCTTTATATCTTGGGTGTGGAAAGACCAGTCATTGAAGCAGACTATGTGCTTACCAATCGCGATGTACCACGTCACACGCATTATGTTGAAACTCATGGTGGTCTCCCGGAGAAAGTGAGTCGTGAGACGTTCATGGCTACAGCAGGGGTGTCTGAATCAGCCATCAAGGAATTTCTAGACGGTGTAGAAGATAAACCTGGTGGACCACTTGGTTATCTCCGGAGCATTGGTGTCACTGAAGATATGCAGGCTTCGATCAGGTCTATCCTCTTGGAAGACGCGTAGTCTCTTGACTAATAAGACGCAATCCAGATGAGCTACAGACCACATCACATCCATCTGATGAGTCATGATGCGATGGTTGCTGGTGCTTACTACGAGCGTATGTTCGGAGCTACCTTAGAACGTTCGCAAGGCGCGAATGGTTTACCGCGAGCGAATCTGCATCTAGGAGATCAATTCATTCTGATATCCACAGTCACCGAATCGGTGACACAGGAGGCAGGTGGGCCGCACAGTGTATTAGGTTTAGACCATATAGGCATTGCGGTGGAAGACATGCCAAGCGCGATTGCAGACCTCGAATCCAAGGGTGCTGAATTCATCATGAAACCGCCAGATGGGGAAGGCAGAATTGCGTTCTTGAAAGGTCCTGATTCAGTTTCCATTGAATTGGTGCAAGTGGGGTCCTAAGCGACACACCACTGACATTTGCAGGTGCGTAACACTTTTTTATGTTTAATTAGCCGACTACCAAGAATCCAAGAGGTCGGTGAAGAGCAAGAGGTAGACATTCTTCTCACGATCAAGATGCCAGATTCTCGTAGCTTGTGGTTGTTTCTTGAACGACGAAAGCAAGACTTTATTGTGCCCATTTTCACTAAGCCGTAGGCATATTGCATTGGAGTACCTAAATGGCTGATCCTTACGCAGCAAGTTTCCTTCCAAAAGACACAGGAGACGAACAACTCGTAATCCAAGACCTGAATATCACGGAGAGGATTGCAGAAATCCGAGAGCAAGGCTACACAGTAGTCCCGGACTTTATCGCGCCAGAGGAAGTAGCTCGCATTCGCCACGCGTTCGATACCGAAGTTCCAATGACTCGTATGGCAGCCATAGGAACCAAGACTGGAAAGACTCTCAGGGCCCATAATCTACTTGCCAAGACGAGGGCAGTGGATTATCTTTTCTTGGATAAACGAATTCGGGCACTGGTAGAGGGTATATTGGGTCCAGCGACGCAGGTCAATGTCACCACGTTATTCAATCTGCTACCGGGAGAAACAAAGCAGTTTCTTCATCAGGACGATGGGTTATGGCCAATAAAACGACCTCATCCTTCGTTTGTCTGCAATGCGCTAATCGCGATGGATGACTTTGACATTGAGAATGGTGCTACGCACATAGTTCCTTACAGTCACCGCTGGTATGACCGCCCTGTAGATCAATCGGTCGAAACGCTACAAGTTGAGATGAAATCGGGTTCGATGCTGATGTGGGAAGGCGGTCTGTGGCACGGCGGTGGCGCAAATATTTCTAAAGATCGCGAGCGTCTAGGTTTTTTCATGAGCCACAATGTGGCCTATCTGAGACCGCAGGAAATTCAATTGGTCTCCGTACCTAGGGAAATCGCTTTACGTCTACCTGAAAAACTGCAACGGTTACTGGGGTACCACCGATTTGGCCTAGGCGTGGATGGCCGAGACCCCATTCAAGCTCTACGCGACGGAAACTATTTCAACGAACATGCAAAAACTAAATGGTGGAGCGATCCACGCAATACTGAAGAGGAAGAGAACTAATGTCTGCGATAACACCTAACGATGGACCTGTCGCCGTTACGGGCTGCTCCGGTTTTACTGGTGCTCATATGGTCCGGGAACTGGTAATTCATGGCTATGAAGTACGTGCATGTATACGAGATGCAAGTTCGTGGCGTGGTCAGGACTGCGTGCAGTACCTCCAGCGATTACCACGGGTAGAAATCGTTGATGGATGTGATCTGTTTTCCACTGGCTCGTATCACGATGCATTTGCCGGGTGTGTTGGAGTTTTCCACACAGCAGCAGTGCTAGGTAACTCCGCAGATGGTAAGTCTCAGCCTAAAGGTAGTGGCGACGTATCTCAGGATATTTACGACGGTGGTATGGTCGGCACACAAAATGTTCTCGATGCAATCAATGACAGCAATAGCGTGAATCGACTGGTCTATACCAGTTCAATGGCTGCGGTTTCTGGCGCGAAGGGAGCTACCGTGGGTGCTGGTTATGAGTGGTCGGAGACCGACTGGTCGTCGGATGGCGTAGCACCTGAACGTTGGCAATCTCCGCAAAATTCCTATGCTCGAAGCAAAGTAGACACAGAACACCTTATCAATGCCGAGGCAGATGCGAGTGATGGTAAGTGGGATTGCGTGACCATGAACCCGGCAATGATTTGCGGACCGATTTTGTTCAAGGCTCAAGTAGGCCAGTGGATTGAGCAAATTGGACGACTCGCGGGTGGTCTGGAACCAACTTGGCCATCTAGGTATGACATGTACTACAACATCATTGATGTCCGAGACTTGGTCAAAGCACATCGTCTGGTAGCGGAATCTGACGTTGATCACAAATCAACTCACGGTGGAAACCGTTACCTAATGCACGGTTGTGGCGGCAAGTCTAGTTTACGGTTCAGTACTGAGGTAGGTGGACACATTCAAAGAATGTTTCCTTCGATAAAAATTGGTCAACCAAAGACAGTTACGAGTAAAGGAGAACCCATTACCTTGCCCGAACCAAAGATTGTCAATGACTGTAGAAAAGCCAAGCTGGTATTAGGTGCCACCACTCGACCTGTAGAAGAAACGATCCGAGACGTGGTGGAAAGTTCATTTGAGCTAGGGATTGTCGAACCCCAGTTCAAATAGCTATAGCCCTTGGCTGTGGTGAGGGAATATACACTCCTCCAGAGAATTCCTGTCGGTCTTTTGACCTGACGATCTGAGGTACGGCAAACTGATTTGCGCCCATACCGTTGGGACGTACTCTAATGTCGTCACCGTAGCGGGATTTAAGATCGTTGATGATGGCTTCAGGCATGTGATCCATCACCCAGATGGCGTCAGTTCCTGATACATCGATTCGTGGTGCGTGAATCGCATCGTTAATGTCGTTATTGAAATCAACGACAAATGAGGTCAGCTGAAAGACACTGGCCAAGATTTTTCTTCCGCCACACGCGCCTAAACCGAATTTACTACCGTTTTCGTGTTGCACGATGGTTGGGCACATGTTGCAGAGAGGTCTTCTACCACCTTCTACTGAATTTGGACCACCGGGTCGAGGATCAAACCACATCATTCCATTGTTGAGCAGAATGCCTGTTTGAGGTAGCATGATGTGGGATCCAAAAGGAGAAAGGAGCGTTTGAGTGAGGGAAACCACATTCCCATATTGGTCAGCAAACGCTAGGTGCGAGGTGCTACCTTGAGTTTTCGGGTCTGCGCCCTCTCCTAAATACTGCAGCCGATATGAGTAAGTCTCCCGCAATGCTTCTATGTAGGCAACTACTGCCTCCGTTGTAAGCCCCTCATTGGGAAAATCATGCGTTGAAAGATTCTGTAACGCACGTTCCATGCTGGGGCCACCAGTCAGATTTCCTGCAATCTGAACAAGTGAACTGCGATAAGGGATGCTCAGAGGAGGCACGACCCTAGCCTGATATTCCTTTAGGTCTCTTACACTGATTTTGCTACCTATAGACTTCGTATCATGTGTGATTTTCTCGGCGATGGAGCCTTCGTAGTAGGAGAGAGGACCCTCTTGTTGGAGTGTTCGATAAGTTTGAGCCAGGTTGCCGAGAGGTACAAATCCAAGGTTACCTTCGACACCCGCTGCCGGGCCGAATCCATCTTTAAAGTAGGTTCGTTTAGTCTCTGCATAGTTACTGAGGCTACGAGCATGTCCATTGATCATCAGTGAGCTATACCAATCTATCGGCAAGCCACGTTCGGCTAATTCGCAAGCTGGGTCAATCAGATCCTCCCAAGCGATCGTTGCATGACGCTCATGAGCGGTGGCCATTCCCTTCAGGTAGCCTGGTACTGCCGCGGACAGCGGACCGACTATGTTTGCGTGATTTTTAACAGGTGGCCAGTTGAAAAAACCCGCTGGAGTGGCCGTAGTAGATTCGTCTAGTGGATAGTCCTCAGGAGTCGAGTCAAAAGGCGCACGCATCCCAAATTCAATGACTTCAGTTGTGTCGTTGTTGGCTTTGTATACGGTCATGTATCCACCACCACCGATACCACTCATCCAAGGCTCGACGGTACCTATGGCAAGACCAGTGGCAATAGCAGCATCAATGGCGTTTCCGCCTTGTCTGAGAATTGCTGCGCCTACTTCGGAAGCTGCATAGTGCTGCGTAGCGACAACTCCTTTGGATCCAGAGACTGCAGGTTTAAGGATTTGCCAATGTTGTTGAGCTAGATGTGCCATGGATCGGACCGATTGAATAGAGATTAAATTAAGGTGCTTGTGCAACTACCTGCCCAGCCACATAAGCCCCCTTTAAATTATTAGGACTCATAAAGTTGACTACCTAAAAAGAATTCAGGTCCTTCTAATGGGACATGGTGACCAAGCAAAAGGGCATGGAGAACTAAGACATTTTCATTGAGATTCAATCTCTCAAGCCCAACGATTATTGCGCTTCTTGTGGAGAAGACTTGAATTTTTTGACGGACGAACAGTCCGCCCAGAATAATCTCGACTGAACGCTTAAATCACCTGTTGTCGCTGGCGTGCTTGAGCTAGTTCCCAGTTTGTCTGCAACCGCATCCAAAAACGTGCGTTGCTCCACCCCAGTTGTTCTAGTTTGAGAGCTAGAGTGGGTGAAATTCCGCTGTGTCCATTGAGAAGGCGGGACAGCGATTGTCGACAGACTCCCATCCGTGTGGCGGCATCCGTTACAGTCCACCCACTGGCTTCGATTGCATCACGTATAGCACCCCCAGGGTGGGGTGGGTCATACATTGTGAGAGTCGTATTCTCGTCACATTCTTCCTTCATGGTCCAGCGATCAACGTTTGCACTAATTTGATGTTAGTCTACCAATTCAACATCTACAACTTCACGCTCTTCGAATCGGAACGTTAACCGCCAATTACCGGAGACGCTAATGCTCCAGAATCCGCTTTGTACTCTGTGCAATCGGTGCATTCATAGTCCTGGATAGGACGTTAGATCACGGGATGTTCGGCGGATTCGAGAATCGCCAGATCTTGCTTTAAACGCGGTAGTAACTTTGGCGGTAAAACGGGAGTTCTTATTGTGTACGAACAGCCGTCGTAGACGACGGTCTTGAATCTTCATGTCAACAAGCACTGGTTCAATTGGTTTATACTGCAAGGTGTTCGATATAGAGACCTAGAGATGCCTATTCCGCTCAGAGCAATCCATACGGACCCATGAATGACAACTGGCTCAGAACGAGACCGTGATTCACAGAACCGACGTAGTCCTGTAACACAGTCACAAGTGAACTGAATTTGGGATCCTCGCATACACGGTACATTTACCCCTTCAATAGCGACGCCCCGCAGTCTTGGCTAGGTGGCAAAGGTCATTCATTAGCACAGCTCACTCGTCAGGGTTACCCCGTACCCAAGGGGTTTCATATTGCAACTTCTGCCTATGACGCTTTCATCCTAGCCAACGACATAACCTCTCGTTTGAATTCGCTCGCGAAACCTCAAGTAGTCGATGGTCGTCTGTCTTTCGAAACTGCCGCGAGTCAAATTGTCGACGCATTCAAAGATGCCATTCTTCCTAGCGAGATCGCCGACGCAATCCTCCTTGCATACGAGAACTTAGAAGCCTCTGCAGTCTCGATTCGATCGTCAGCGACCGCAGAAGATCTGCCTGAATACTCATTCGCCGGTTTGCACGATACCTTCTTGAATGTAGTTGGTACAGAGGGAATACTAGATTCCGTCCAACGGTGCTGGATGTCACTGTGGAATTCCCGCGCCATGAGTTACCGGCATGAAGTAGGTATCGAATCGGGCAGAATCTCCATGGCAATCGTGGTGCAGAAGATGGTTACGCCGGATGTTTCAGGTGTGCTATTCACTGCAAATCCGGTGAATGGTGACCGCACAGAATTCGTCGTAAATGCGAGTTACGGATTGGGAGACGCAATCGTGAGCGGCGAGATTACGCCTGATACCTTCGTTATCGACCAAAGTACATGTGCACTCAAGTCCACCACAATTGGCGACAAACGATTCACTGTAGTAGCGGATAAGGATGGAGGAACTGGATCAACAGCTACTGACGAACAACAACGAAACGTTGCATCGATATCTGAGGCTGAACTTAAACCACTGCTAAACCTGTCCCTTGCCATACAAGAAGACAAAGATGGCGTTCCGCAAGATATCGAGTGGCTCATCTCACAAGGTAAGACTTGGATACTGCAATCGCGGCCAATCACGAATCTACCCCCGCCCCCACTCTCTGATGTTCGTTGGGATGCTCCTGAACCAAGTGCGTTCCTAGGTCGTTCCCAGCTGGTCGAACATATCCCGGGCCCTGTGTCACCGTTGTTTGAAGATTTACACATGAAAGGTTCGCTTCAACGTTACTGGGGAATGAATCTGACAAGACGCGGGAATCATTCTTTTGAAGATACGCAACCGCCAAACTCGTTCATCGTGCAAACCACAGTCAATGGTTATGCATATCGACACCTAGGCGAACCGCCTCGAACGGGATATCTACCAAGGAAGAAACGCGAACGTTCGAATCCCTTATTTACTGCCTTACGACGATTCGCTTTGAACATCCGAAGGCGATGGATGACAATACGTATGTGGCTCTTGTGGATACCCGAGTGGAAGTACAGTGCCTTACCCAAGTACCTACGTGCTATCGAAAGATGGAAGCAGATCAAGCCTTCAACCGCAACAGTAGAGCAACTTTGGGCAGGAATTAGAGCTTTATCACTTGCTGACGCGCGTTATTGGTACCGAGGAGGTGTATGGAACGCGTTCTCATTGACACGGGGCACTGAATTTGCGTTAGACAAATTTCTTGAAGAGCACGGCGAAGGACGATTTTCCACCGGATTGTTGCTAAGTGGCTTGCCTTCGCCAGCTTTCGAGGCCAATCGGAGTTTGTGGCGCATAGCCGAAGCAATCAGAGTAGATTCGAGTCTCTTTGAAGACCTTTTGGCGATTCCACCAGCCCATTGGGAGTCTCAACTGCGAGATCACCCACAAGGTACGTCAATAGTTGCGATGCTTGATGCACACATTCAGAAATACGGCCATCAAGTTTTCACACTTGATTTTGTTGAACTGTCGGAAGGTGAGGAAACCGAGCAGCTAGGTCGTACTTTGCAATCGTTGGTATTACGAGCCGACTACGACCCTCAAGATGCTCAACACAATCTCGTTTTACGCCGCAAAGAGATGCTCCGCGAAGTGCGTCGAGTGTTTCAGGGCAAACTGCGTTGGAGATTCGAGTGGTTACATTGGCGTGCCCGTCTCTACTATCCGAATCGAGAAGCCGCTATGTCACACCTTGGGCGTGCATGGACCGTGCTACGTCCGTTTGCTGCAGAACTTGGCCAACGGCTCGCCGATAGAGGAACCTTAACGCAACAAGCTGATATTTATTTTTTAACTGTTGACGAATTGGGTCGCGCTATTCGCTCACACTTAGCGGGTCATGCCTTACCTGAACTCGGAGAATTAACACAACAGCGTCGACAATTGCGTGAGTCACGAAAACGACTAGATCCACCTATGCATGTCGGAAAGCCACCTGTCTGGATTAAAGACCGCATCGAAGCCGAAGATCGAGATCACCCACCTAGCGATATGTTGACTGGATCAGCCGTAAGTCCCGGCACGGTAACTGCACGGGCCAGTGTCATCCTATCCACTGGGGATTTCAGTAGTATGAGATCAGACACGATTCTCGTTTGTCCAACGACTACCCCTGCCTGGACCCAGCTATTTCCTCAAGCCGTTGGTTTGGTTACCGATATAGGAGGTATGCTAGCCCATGGATCTATCGTCGCACGAGAGTACGGTATTCCCGCTGTACTAGGTACTCGAGACGCCACGAAAAAAATCGCTGACGGGCAAACGATCACGTTAGATGGTAACAAAGGTAATGTTCATCTAGGACCAACAGATCCCTAGAGTAGACCACAAGACACAAATTGCATTGATTCAGTGACTCCACCCACAATCTACATCGCGAGACACGCTTCACCAGACTGGTCGCGCACCGACATCGCATATGATCGACCACCCGGTCCGCCTTTGACAACATTAGGCGAGAAGGAAGCCCATGCATTAGGTACGTATTTGCATTCTTGTGGTGTCAGCCTCATTTATGCGAGTCCTTTAGAACGAGCTTGGCGTACCGCAGAGCTCGTAGCCGAAGTAATTGGTATTCAGCCGCAAGTTGAAGATGCAATTGCGGAGTGGCGCAAAGATGAAACAAGAGACGTGGTCGCAGAACGCGTGATGGGTTTCTGGAGGCGTGTTGTTGTGGAAACCAAAAAATCCGGTCCGATCTGTCTCGTTACGCACGGTGGACCGATGCGCCTAATCCTCAATCGCTTAGGCGTGACTTCAGAACAGCTGAGACCCTTCACCGAGCGCTTCGATCACAACAATCCGGCACCGCCAGCAGGACTTTGGTGCGCCATACAGGCCACTACTGAAGATCGGTGGGAGCTGAACTTAGCGTTTACCCCTGACCAGGAAACCTGACGAAATACCTTCGCCGCCGCACAAGTTGCGACGGCGAAAGGTACGGGTAGCTAAATCTCTGGTCGCCAGCGCAACTGCAGACCGATTTGGCGTGGCTCTGTCAAAGAGCCTATTAAGTCAATCGAAATTGATTCACTGACACCTATATTGTCGGTGAGGTTCTGTATGTACAAACTGGCGGTCCACTGTTGATCTGCAGATTCCCAAGTTGCACGAGCGTCAATTCGCGTGTAGGCCGGAACGATGGCTCGACGAATATTTCCTGCGCGTTGTGGCCATCGTTCGCCAGTTCGACTAAGCGTGGACACAAAATGCACGGATCCATCGAAAATCTCGAGCGCAGGAAAGTACTCTGCGGTGATGGCCAATTTATGATTCGGCATCTGTGGTAGCTCATCTCCAGTGTGGTCACGAGGGATCGGCACCTCGTTGAACGCAATGAAGTCATCTGCCGTTCCGAATTCACCGTCTGGTCCTGGCGACCTAGGGTCTGTGTATTGAAATTGCTCGTATTGCTGATCGGGATCTGCACGAACCACCGTGGAATGCCTACCCAACTCCGATCCAAGGAAGTTGTAGAACCCAGACAATCGCCACTCTTCGTTCAGGTGGTAAGTCCAATCGAATTCGAGACCCCAAATATTGGTCTCGCTACCAACATTGATGGTCTGTTCACGTAACGGAGTGTTATCCGTTGGTTGTAGAAAACGAGGATCGACCGGTTGATTCGCGGTCAGTTGGTAGTTCTCAAAGACTTGGTAGAACCCACCAATAATGAACTGCAAGCGGCCTTCCATGTACAAACCTTTGATGCCTGCTTCATAATTGACTAGTGTTTCCTCGTCAAAATCGTTACGAATGTCCGATCCGGCGAAATTGAAACCTCCTGCGCGGTAGCCAGTCGAGATTCGTCCGTAATACATACGGTTTTCGATCGGTGAGTATTCCAAACTGATCTGCCCGATGGTCGCGCTCCAGCTTTCTGGATCGAATGTCCCGTTCAAGAGCGTGAACGCGACTGGCACACCGGTGTTGAAAAAGTCACCTACAAACAACCCACCTGAATTGAATCCTTCCGGCACATTACCAGCTTTAGTCATCAGGTCCATCGGCACCCTGTCGATGCGTTGTTTCCGGTCTTTGGTATTGCGCAGGCCACCTGCAACCAGCCACTCTTCATTAACTTGATACTCGAGATTGACAAAATACGCGGTCGTCTCCGATGTTGTTGCACTGAAAAACGACGCTGATTTCGTGTGGTCCATACCCTGTGGACACGCTACGGCTAAACCGAAGGCGGTTCGAGTTGCGGGATCTCCGAACTGAGGTAGGAAGAAATCGTCTAGGTATGAGGCGCAACTGGTCACAGGTACCGAGCCAAAAATCGGCGATGCTGCTACTGCGGCGTCATCGGCATCCACGAAGCGTAATGGGTTCGCATAGTCAAGAATCCCGTGTTCCCAAAATGTCTCGTTTTCGTAGTTGTAGTAACCGAGTACAAAGTTGATCTTGCCTTCAAAGTTCGAGAAGAGCTGCAACTCGTGACTGGATTCCTCGTTGAAAAACACATGGTGTACTTCTCCATCTGAGAACGAAGCACCCGATTCTTCCCAAATCGCTACTTCCGAGGTGCTCAGATCCGCTGGTATCGACGGGTCAGCCGCGGTTCCCACTCGACTTGTGCTATCACCATCCATAGATGATAGGGTGTTCGTCTCGCCTTGGCCGTACGTATAGCGCAGCCTAAGTGACTCATTCACATCCCAATCTGCATTGATTGCAAAGCGATCCGTCCCGCTATCTTGCAGACCGTTTCGGTTGCTAGAAACTACGTTCTTTATGTCATCACAGATTAGCTTTCGGTCAATGGGTACCGGGCGGAAATCGATATTCGTTACCACACTGGAACAGTCCTCAATCGAAGGGACGGCAATGTCGTTCAGATACCAGTTTCCTTGGTCCGGGTTTGTACGGTCAAACTCGCCGAACGGTACAAGCTGTTCTGCCGATCCTTCATCTTTAACCTTGTGGTACTTGAAGTTAATATCAAAGATGTCGTTTTGGAACCTCAGTTGTGGCGAAAACGTAGTCTGATCGGGTTTGCCCAGATCGTCACCACCACCAATATTCTTTTGCGAACCGTTACCTTGGTGTAGGCCAGCGTTTACGCGGAACGCAATTTGCTCAGATATCGGTCCACCGACTGCAACATTGAACCGTTGAGTCGTTTGGTCCGTCAGTTCGGTCAGGACTTGCGCATCCCATTCGTTCGTGGGTCGTTTGCTGTGAAAGTGAATCGCCCCAGCGATTGAGTTACGCCCGTTCAAGGTTCCTTGCGGACCTCGGGCTACTTCGATACGTTCTACGTCAAAGAGATTTGGCGCAAGACCGTAAGTATCGACCGTGTAGACACCGTCCACGTAAATCGCAACAGCTAAGTCTGAGTGCAACTCACGAGAACTTTGTGTACCGATGCCGCGGATGGTAATTCCTTGACCATCACTCCGCTGTTGTAACGGTCCCGATCCCATTTGTAGTCCAGGTACTAGCTGCTCGAGATCAAGTGCATTGGTCATACCGAGTTCTTCGATCATCTCTTCGGAAAAAGCCGACAGAGTCATCGGTACTTCAATTAAGGTTTCTTCTCGTTTTTCTGCGGTTACAACGATGGTTTCAATGAGTGCCTCGTCGTCTGCCGCTTCGGTATCCTGTCCGCATACACCTACTCCTCCAGCGACGATACAGATCGCGCAGAACGGTTGTAAAAACGTTTTCTTGATGAAATTTGTAGTTGCCATAACGCTTCCCCTTGCATTATCGTGTGCGTAGAAGCAAACGATCACGGGTTTTTATGACCAACTAAGAGAAGTGGACACGCGTTGTGCGTGACCGAGAATCGAACGTACTGATCGTCAATTAATTCGAATCTAAAACAGCGTCGGAAGAATCAGATTTGCAGTCCGCCTTCCCCCCACCCCCCTTAGTACTTCTCAGGGAGATCGTTGGATCTACGCTTTTATACAACTATTGCAGTTTACATAAATCCTGCGACTATGCAACAGCTACACCGGAACGCCAACGTCGAACCAAAGGCACTAGATATAAGGATGTGGCGAGATTTTTCTTTATTCAATGCACTGGAAAACCTTGCTATTTAAGGTAGGGGAGTAGTCACATCCTGAGTAAGTCCACGAGGGGGTCCTCGTGGAAATTTCTATTCCACCAAGCTTGTTCCGGCTTGTAGTTGAACAAACCGAGAGTAGCTTCCATGTTGATTCATGAGTTCATCGTGCGAGCCAATTTCCTGCACTTCCCCGTCCTCGAGGAACACGATTCGGTCCGCCTGACGGATCGTGGACAAACGATGAGCGATGACTAGAACTAGCTTGTTCTCGCTTGCCTCCTTCAAAGCACCTGTTAGTACCTGTTCCGTAGCGGGATCAAGCGCGGCCGTTGGCTCGTCCAGAATCAAGATGGGTGTGTCCCGTATCAATCCCCTCGCAATGCACAATCTTTGCTTCTGCCCGACCGAAAGCGTATCTCCTGATCTCCCTACTACCGTATCGAGACCCAGTGGCAACGATTTGATTACGTCTACCGCTCCCGATGTCTGCAATGCTTTTTGTATTTGTTGTTCAGTTGCTCCAGGATTGACGAGAAGCAGGTTGGAACGAATGGACTCAGATAGCAACATATGTTCCTGGAATACATAGCTAACCGCATCTCGTAACGAATCAGTGTTCGCCTCCGCGATATTGATGCCGTCGTACGTTACTTGCCCTTCGGTCGGAGTTACATACCCTGCAATCGCATACGCAAGTGTGGTCTTGCCAGCACCAGTAGGACCTACGATCGCGATCAACTCGCCGCGGCTCAAGCTCAAGCTCACATTTTTGAATGCTGATCTACCGTCTGGATAAGAAAACGAAGCAGATTCGACATTGACTACCTGTGGATTTCCGACGACAGTTGAGTTCTCCCTCTCCTCAGTAGGCATGTCAATAAAGGCGAACACTCTTCGAACAGCCGCAGCGTCCCCTTGCAACGCAATCCAAAACGTGCCTATTTGCATAGCACCACCAGCCAATGACATCCAGATGCCGAACAACACCGCCCAGTCTCCAGGAGTCAAGAGACCGACGATAATGTTGTCGGTGATCGAAACTGCAATCCAAAACGCTACTGCAACTTGGGCGATGAAAGTCGAAAACTGCACGATGATCGAGACGATCTTGATGTGTCTGTAGCGGCGAAACGATTCCTTGCTCTGCGAATCAATGCGTTCTTTCTCATATTCCATGCCTCCCAGACTCTGTACCGCGGAAATACTCCCCATGTTCTGTTCAATGGCGTTGGTGGTGACAGTCCCTGCTGCACGACTATCTTGCTGTACGCGCCGTGAAAGATTGGAGAACGGTAAGGTGACACAAAGCCCGATAGGTATCATCAACGCGGCCGCCCAAACCAACTCAGGCGAGACTGATCCGTAGCTGTAAGCCATGAAATACAACGATATGACTGCGTTCACGAGTACGATCAACGGTACAAGTGTCAGCTGATAGCAGATGCTTGGCAACATAGGTGCGTCGTACATCACACGGTAGATTGCGTCACCGATCCGATGATTGTCCAAGGTCGTCATCGGAAGATTGCCCATTCTGCGGAACAGAGTCGTACGGACGTAGTTAGTCAATCGTTGCGAAAGGCGGATTTGTATGACTGAATCCAAGAATCCCAACGCACTTGAGCCGTCACTATCTCCTTCGTTCATGGCATTTTCGGATTGGGTGGCACTGTCCTCGCCTTGTGCAAATCCTTGCCCGAGTCCAATGCCTGAACCAAACAAAAGCAGCATGATTACCGCAAAGGCCGTCAGAGCGATCAGGATCTCGAAAGGACCGAAGTTGTAGACAAAATCCACGAACGGCTGAACATGCGGCGGCATCCTAATGTCGGTCGTATCGAAGGGTTGCTGTAACAACACCTGATCGACCAGGATCTTGGAGAGCCACTGACCATAGAGTACGGGTACTATCGTCAAGAGTGCTAAGAAAACCTTGAGCGCATACATCCGACGAGCTAAGCCGATATATTTCAGAGAGCGCCAGATAATGGCTAAGACTTCACGGTTCGATATCCGTGTCCGCGTGTCTAACCGATCGTCGAACTGAGGCTGTGGTGACTTTGATACAGTGGGATCAACGTTAGTTGCCATGCCTAATTCTCAGACAGTGCGTCTAACTCGACGCTGAAAAATTCCCGGTACCTTCCGTCTGGAATTGCCATCAGTGATTCGTGCGAACCGATCTCGACGATCTTTCCGTTTTCAATGAGTGCTATTTGGTCGGCTGTCTGAATAGTCGAGTAGCGATGCGTGATGAGGAAGATGATTCGATCTTGTGCCCAGGTCGCCAAGTTGCGAAGGACCGTTTGCTCGGTTTCCGCATCTAGAGCGGATGTTGGCTCATCCAGTATCAAGATCGGCGTGTCCCGCACGATGGCACGAGCAATGGACAAACGTTGCTTTTGGCCTGTGGACAGTCTGCCTCCACGTTCTCCTAATTCCGTGTCGTACCCATCTCGTAGCTCGGAAATGAACTCGTCTGCACGGGCGATTTTCGCCGCTTCAATAGTCTGCTCTCTTGAGACGTTTTGCTGCGCGTAAGCGATGTTGTCTGCAATGGTCGCGGCAAAAAGGTTGTTCTGTTGCAACGCAATAGCTATGTTCGAACGCAGAGAGTCGATCTTAATATCAGATAGAGGACGATCATTAACCAGTATCCTGCCCTTGTCTACGTCATAGAGTCTGAGGAGTAGAGACATGAGTGTGGATTTTCCTGAACCGGTCTTACCGACAATAGCCGTGACCGTGCCTTTTTGCGCGAGTAGGTTCAACTTGTCTAAAACGGGCTCTTCTGGGTCATAACCAAAACGAACATCTTCAAAAGTAACTGAATTGATCTCAGCTGGCATCTCGATAGCATCAGACTTATCGACAATTTCTGGCTTGAGATCAAGTAAGAAAAACGCCCGTTCTAGCCCGACGACCATGTCCTGCAACACGCTCCACACACGTATCAGATCATTTCCGTTCCAGAGAAATTCCGTAACTCGATCTCGAGCTGCTTGAAACGCTCCGTAGTTCCAAGCCGCGAAACCTACTAGCGCGACGAAACCAAACAGAAACGTTGCCCTTTCCTCTAGCACCCAAGAAGCCATGATGAACTCGGCAGCGATAATCCATCCCCCAATCATGAGCGCCACAAGCATGCGCAGGAGGAGAACCTCACCTCTCAGCAACAATGCGGCGTCTAATGCCGCGTATGAATCGGCATTAAACCTGGACTCCATGACTTTCAGAGCTTTGTTTGCCTTCACGATGCGGATCGACTGAAACGCTTCCTGTATGCGAGAAGTCAATTCGCTATTGGTGGTTCTAGCCGTCCGAGACCTCAGTTGGATACGGGGTGTGAACCATGCCACCAAAAGTATGATCGGCATAACACCAATAAAGAACATGATTCCCAGCGTTAAGCTGAAGCTCAGGATCACGATAAAACTGAATACCGATGTGAATATGGCTATAGAAGGTTC
>MPMU01000062.1 GCA_002238665.1 Gammaproteobacteria bacterium bin55 | reverse complement strand
TCGATGTACTGCGAAACGAGCCTTGGCATTTGGACTAAACGTAATCGCGTACGATCCGTACGTAAGTGAAATTACCATGAGTGAATTTGGGGTCCAACCTGTTCCGTGGGGAGAGTTGCTTGAGCGCTCTGATTACATCAGCGTCCATTCACCACACAACGAAGAAACCGAACATCTACTCAATGCTGATGCCTTTTCAAAGATGAAGGATGGCGTGGTGATTGTTAACACTGCTCGTGGACCAATTATCAAGGAAGTGGACCTCATTGAAGCCCTGAATAACGGCAAAGTGCAATCCGCTGGCTTGGATGTGCTAGAACAGGAACCACCTGATCCTCAAAATCCTCTTCTAGCTATGCCAAATGTGATAGTCACTCCTCATGTAGCCTCAGCTTCAACAAGAATGCGTCCCACTGCACGAAGACGAGTGGGTCGCGAAGTCGCACTAGCATTACGAGGAAAGTGGCCAATGAGCTGTGTAAACCCTACGGTGCTTCCGCGTACAAATCTCGAAAGATGGCAGCCAGTTCCAATGATGCGAGGACCAAATCGTTAATCTCGATTTTGGTAACTGATTCTTCTTACTCAGATCACAGGAACTCACTGAGATACTAACTCCTACCCAATACAGAGGCTCTTAGATGCCAACAGACCAGCAGTTCTTCACGGACTCACAGCGTACCATCTCAGAAATGGGACTTGAGAAGTATGTTCTCGAGATTGAACTGAATGGATTCACGATTGTACCGCCAGAAGTCACAGGTCTGACAGAGGAGAAGGTTGATCAATTAGTTGATCTGCTCATGGCTAAATGCGAAGAGCTGATTGGATGCACTTTTGATGTGGAGAAAGGACCTGGAGCACCGCTAGATTTCGGAAAATACCCCGGCACTTTAGAGCAAATCTCCAAGGTTAAACCCAGTCAATTCCAGTTGGTGGAAATTTGTAAGTATGACCGAGCATTCCGCGATCTGACAGTCAATCCGGTTGCCGCAGCCTTAATGCGACATATCTTGGGACCACAGGCAAAATTCAGTTCACACAACTGCTTTGTTAAATGGGCCGGCGAAGGCTATGGCGACTCGCTAGGGTTACACCTTGATCAGCAACCATGGGGACGCGCACTCAATGCGAACTGTAACTGGGCATTGACAGATTACACCAAAGAGAACGGTGCATTCGCATGTGTTCCGGGTTCGCATCTGCGAAATGCAAATCCGGTATTTCCTCGAGCAGTCAAAGAAGCGGTCCCATTGGAATGTCCCCGAGGATCGTTGATCGCGTTTCACGGGCTACTCTGGCATGGTGCCTACCCGAGAACCAATCCTGGATTTCGAGTGACTATCTCAAACTATTTCCGACACCCAGCAATCCAACCACAGAATGACATCTCGCATTACTTCCCGATGGAACTGGCAGACGACTGCGATGATCCTGAAACCTTTAAGAGATTTTGTGGTTTTGGATTACCTTACCGTGGTCAGGTACTTCCGGTCCCAACAACCAGCGCTGCCTGATGCTCAGTTTAAGTTGCTAGCGCTTTTAGGCTCTGCAAAGATCAGCTGAAAGCTGAATAGATTTGAACAGACGTTTAACTTGATCGGTTTTTCACGTACTCCGACCATCGATCAAACGAAGTTCGTAACATCTCTCCTCGCCCTTCTAACAAACTTATAAATTCCGGGTGTGTGAAGATATAGAACTCGTCGTTTTGAATAGCATGCAATACCATGTCTCCGACGGCGGCGGGATCGAGTGAGGTCCTAAGGAGCTCATCAAGTGATCTGTCACTCTCGTCGTCTGGGTTAGGAATTAACTCCCCGCTTGCTTCCGGTCCACCAAACTCGTCAGGACGATTCCGTTCAGAAGTGAAAATGTTCGTATTTACAAGTCCTGGGCACAATGCGGAAACGCCAATATTGTGCTCGCTAAGCTCTAAAGCCATTGACTCTGACATCCCTAAAACCGCGAACTTAGAAGCGTTGTACACACTCATGCCTCGAATTCCAACTTGACCAGCCATTGAAGAGGTATTGACTATGTGTCCACCTTCCCCGTGAGCTTTAATGCGATCTAGGAATGTAACGATTCCGTTCACCACCCCATTGAGATTTACGTCCAAGACCCAGTCCCAATCCTCGTAGTTCATTGTGTCAACCGGTCCGGTGACCGCGACACCAGCGTTATTGCATAGGACATGGACTTTTCCAAACCTCTCCTCTGCAGCGTTAGCTGCTGCTTCCATGGAGTCGCGATCGGTAACGTCGGCTTGAATAGCTAGAACCTCAGCATTGCTACCTTTGAATTCTTCTCGAAAGTCTTCAAGTGCAGATTCTTCTATATCGCATACCACTACTTTCATCCCAGCACCAGCGAACGAGCGAGCCATAGCTCGACCGATACCACTTGCACCACCAGTAATAAATGCAACTTTGTCTTCTACATTTTTCATAACAGCCTTTATTATTCTCACTCATTTTTCGAACAAATCAACGCCGTAGTTCCAAAATCGACGTAGATGAGTCACTTAAGTTCCTGACGCTTTACTGCAGGTTTATTCGGATAGCAATTGTTTATTACTAGATTTCGCTTCCTAACAATTCTCCGTATGCCAGTACATCTCTAATGCAAATCTAGACAATGACTACCTTTTTGCTCATCAGTAGTCCTATCGCAGCTGTGCACTAAATACTGACAGATTGATACCCTTTCGTTGTGCTATGGTTGCTCTCGCCTCATCCTGTGTACGATCACGTTTTACTCTATTGCAATTGCTACATAACAGCTGGAAGTTGTCAATCCAGTCCTTACCACCTTTCGCAATCGGGTGTATATGATCAAGCTCCAGGTGACGGTCCTCGAACTCGTCTAAACAGAGATTGCACCTTGCCTCCTGTTCGTCATAAAGTGAATTCTTTAGCTGGAACCGCTCACTTGCGGTGGATGCAGTTTTTCGGCTGATATCTGTGCGAATTGGAACATCAGTTCGATGATGTATATCTCGAAAACTAAAAAGGTCACGTTGTGATTGGATTCGACTGACTACAAGCTCCGCAGCTTTAGAAGAAAGATCTATCCCACACCACTGTCGACCACAAAGTTCTGCGGCTACCATAGCAGTAGCACAGCCGCAAAACGGGTCTAATACCATGTCCCCTTCCTTTGAACTTGCTCTGATAATGCGGTCCAGTAAAGCGAGAGGTTTTTGAGTTGGATACCCTACTCGTTCTTCTCCTAGTGGTAATGATATATCCGTCCACAGATTTCCAACTTGCTTACCTCTAAAGTCTCGTTTGTATTTACGTCTTTCTAGTTTACCGTCCTCTCGTATGACAAAATTTCCCTTTTGGTACTCTTCCTCAAGCCGTTCTTTTGCCAACCTCCAACCCGAAGGATGAGGATTTACAAAGCCACGCCACTCATAATTCAAATTGGGTCGAGCTCCCATATTAGGAGTGCTCCATATGTGAGCACTATCGTTATAGTATCGTTCACCGTGCTCATCCACCAGCGGGAACTGCTTAATTTCCTCTTCTTGAGTTAGTGGGCGATAGGGTCGCAATTCTGCACCATCGTTCGCATAGAAGAGCAAGATATCTGTAGTCGTTCCCCAAGACTTCGGAAGATGTTGACTTCCCTTCGCTAAGCTTGTATGTCTCTGCCATACGATCACATTTCGGTATTTTTTCTTTCCAAATATTCCGTCCATTATCATCTTAAGATAATGACTTGCCGTAGGGTCGCAGTGAAGATATATCGAACCTGTATCCTTCAGGATTCGCTTCATCTCCTGCAAACGAGAAGCCATCATCAAGAGGTAGGAGAACATACTCTTCGAATGAGACTTACCCGCTGCGAAGATCAACGCGTAAAGCCACTCACTTTCGCGCTTTAAGCGATTGTGCTCAATGAGATCAACATCAGAAAGAGTCCAAGCATCTTTAAATGCTGCGCCAGCTGCTTTACTACCTATAGGCGCTGCATAGATGGCATTAGAGTTGAAAGGCGGATCAAGGTAAATCAGATCGATCGAAGTACTGTCAATCTCCCGCAAGACTTCCAAGTTATCCCCCTCAAATACTGTACGGTGTAAGTGTTGCATGAGAAATGTAGCTCAGTTAAGTTGCTAGATTCGACAGTTCAAAAAAATTTATATGTTTGTCTTCTATTCATTGTATCGAAGCACGATGAGTTGGAATATACATTTGTATTATACATAACTTAAAGTGAAAAAGAATTCTAGAGGGCTGTCTTTCATCTCCTAGGTGCGAAACAAATTCGCAGTATGAATTCGATCTCGTGTTTCCCTTCACTGAGAGTTATGTACTAGTCTCTGTCTTCGTTAGTTGTAAGCTCAATTTTGAGATGGTTGCGATCAAGTACAGACATTACTTTCCTAGCCCTCGCACATGAGTTTGCTGCGCTCATCCAAGTTTCAAAGGACACCCGGTGTTTCGCCAGAGTAAGGGGTTGTTCTTAGAAGAACCTGGCTTCATCTCGGCCTCGCTGTTAAATTAGTGACATTGGCAAACTGAGTTAGTTGCCCCGGGATGCCGTGGCAGCGATTCCGGTCATAAGTATTCAGCATCAAGTCATTGACCAATCACAATTCGATAAACGTCTATCCAAACCTGAACCGAATTCCCTTGTCTGAGTGGTTTAGCAAGCGCACTACTTCCTTGACCCTTTTGCAACATTCGGTACGACTCAAATTACGCTCTACATGCACACGATATTTTTTTAAGAACACGCTTCTCATCTTTCCTCCCCTTTCTGTTTTTGCTTCAGAATTAGCGAAGTACTTTTTTTCCGTTCCGAACGGCATGGAACCCCTGTTTAAGAGTCCTAGTTCTAAACACTTTTCGATGGTTTTCAGAGGAATATCGATCCAGTTGCTGAGAGATTCTGTCTCTCCATCCCAGAATCGAACTTCAACAGGTGGTTCTGTCTTCTCCATAGATCTTGAAATTAACTCATCCAGTCCAATCCAATCTTCAGTCGTGATAGGGCTAACTGGACCTGGTCTATGACCTGTTTCTACTTCATCCGTGCTTGTATCTATTCCCTCGGGTGTTGTGTAGAGAACTTCTGGACTCTTTGCTTGAATCGGTTTTTCCGTTAGTAAGTTTGAGTTCCATAAAAGTAGGAAAGTCAAAGCGTGTTGAGGAATTGAGCCTTCAGAAATCCTTACTTTGAGCATTTCCTTTTCAGCTAGCGCTACTGGCTTAAATACGTCGTAAACGAACCACAGATCACCATCCGTGAGAATTGCAAATCGTACTCCGTCCGTAATCGAGTAATTAACCACTTGTCCTTTCGCATCACTCGTTAATTCTCTAGAGTCTAGTTTTTTCGCTTCTATTATTGCTATTGGTTTTCCTACAGACTGACGCAGAGCATAGTCAGCCCTCTTGCCGTCGTCAGTAGCGTATTCGACCGTTACACAGGAAGGGTCAGTGACATCCCAACCTAGAACTGATAGCAGTGGGTCTATGAGAACCGTTCGAGTTCTGAATTCGTTCTCACGTAGTCCAGCACGGTGCGTTCCTATCTTTGATCGAATTCTCTCAAGACAAGCTGTGAGTTCATCAAGCACTGATTTGTTACTCCTCTATTCGCGGAGATTAAGCAAAAGGATCCGTCCCAGTTCGCAGGAACGGCCCGATTCTGCTTGGATCAGGATTACGAGGATTCTCATACGGGTACAACGATTTCCCAATCACCTTTTCTAATTCAGGATATTTCTGAAGTAGCTGTGGACTCGTATCCTCGTAGTCGTGCTGAACACGCATGTAACTTCGCATGTAGTTCTGCACTAATGTAACTCTCAATCCTGGATTTGACCGTGGCGCGGATGCATGCCAAGTGGCTCCGTTCCAAATAGCAAGTGAGCCTGCCTTGGCAATTAACGGTACAAACTTGAAAGGTGTATTTGATAGGTCTGCCTCGTGCGGTAATGTGGCACGGCCATAATGGTGACTACCAGGGACAAACAAAGTAGGGCCATCTTCCTCACCCGCGTAGTCAGTACACAAAATCGAAGCATTGCACATATGAGCGACTTGACCAGCGCCTGGAGGGATTCCGTGGGAATCGCTGTGTAGGCCCAGACCTCCTGCTCCTTGACCCTTGATAATCCAAGTCTGACCTGAGAACTTCGCGCTCTGACCCAGCAACCACCGTACCAAAGTCAAATTCACTGGATTGATAGCGGCTTCAACGAATACTTCATTCTCCTCCAACAGATGCCAGCTATCACGCCCGGAATTTCTATCTACCTTCGCGGTACGATAGTCCCCTATCTCAATACTGTTTCGTTTTTCGCAAGTACGGAGGATGGCATCGCGCAGACGTTCTACAAAGCCTTCGTTGTGTTGCATTTTCTCGGGAGGAACAACGGTCATCCCATACGCTTCGAGTTCTGCTACATGCTCGAATAGGTCGTATTTTGCGATATCCGCCATCAAATTGTCGACATCAGGATATGCGTTGTAACTGGCTAGGCTCATAAATGAATCAGATCAAAGAATTAAGTAATGGAGTAGCTTCGCAACTAGGAAGCAATTGAGTTCGTTAAATATAAACGAATTGTCTAGCCTAGAGCTAATCTCACCAAGCTTAAGGATGATTCAGCGGGATAGGATGCGTTGATTAGGACCGCTCAACCACGAATGTGGTCATCCAGTGTCCTGACACACGGTGGAAATATCCACGCCCTTCGGTAAGTATCGGGGTAGAGTCTTTTTCTTCCAAGGTGGTAGCACAGAAAGTCAGTGCGTCGGAAGCGACTTCGATCTCTACGTCTCGAAATCCTAAGTACTCATTCGTAATGGGATTGATCGACTTGTAAATTGCTTCTTTCGCTGAAAAAAGTGCAGTTCGCCATTCATTTGAACCTGCATCACGAATCCACAATCTCTCTTTCTCGGACAAAACGCGATTTGCTACGTATTCGCTTACCGCAGATACCTTTGCAAGATCTACACCTACACCTTGGTAGCTGCTAGTTTCTGCGAGGGCGCAAGCTGCTAGATGGTCAGAATGGGAAATACTACCGAGAAAGTTCTCAGGCCAGATCGGTCTGCGATCAAGTCGTAATACTGCTCTTTCATTTGATCCCGCATTCTCCAGAGCAAAGTGTGCCAGTCGACGTCCGGATGCAAACTCTTCCTGTCTCTGTTTAGAGGTTGATGTGACACCTTCAGCTTCGCCAGGAAGTAGCAGATGCAGATGACCACCAACTCGACCTAAGTAAACGTAAAGGTCTGGCTCTTCAGTTGGATCGGTTTCAATGGAGGGCACACCATCCAAGCTGACTACGTTCATGCTTTTCTAACTTGGAATTGACCGAATTGAAAATTTAAAGTAAATGTGGTGCTCAGGGAGGGACTCGAACCCTCACGCCCAAAAGAGCACTGGAACCTAAATCCAGCTTGTCTACCAATTTCAACACCTGAGCATCAACCAGAATTTTAGGAAGGCAATCCTGACCCGCGGACTACGCCAATTTTGAGGACAATTCCTCAGCAACGCTGTCTATAACCCACAATAAGTAATCGTAGGACACATTTAACCTCAGTAGGTTCATAATTAATATGTGGCCCGAGTGGCGAAATTGGTAGACGCAAGGGACTTAAAGATTGAGCACAGTGTTTGGAAACGGCACTGTGAATGGAGTCAAATTCGGGGAAACCTTCCTATATTGATGGCAATCCCGAGCTAATCCGACACTCAGTGTCGGCAAGTGTAGAGACTTGACGGTTCCCGCCTAAGTTCAATCGAATAAGGTGAAGAGAAAGTCCAGACCACAAACAGCCTAAACAAAGAAAAGGTTGGCAACGAAAGTTGTAGCGGTACGAAAATCCCTCGGAGTTTTACTCCGTGCCGGTTCAAGTCCGGCCTCGGGCACCAACCCACGCATGTACACCTGTTGCAAAAAACTTGCATTTGACAACAGGAATACGATACACGACCAGCTACTATGGAATCATTGAATTGCGACGCCACTGGGAATTTCTTGTGAATTTGCTTCAAGGGGACAGGTCTATATCAGTGTACTTGAGCCTTTCCTGCGAGACTCCCGTGCCCAGCATCTGAGAACTTGCTCTTGTAGGTTCTCTTAGATTTGCTCGACTTAATTCCGTAAGCGCACGAATATCTCATCTAACCGGAAGTCCCCTAATATCTATGCCTCGATACGATTTGTCAGGTTTACCCTAAAATTTATGACATATTTGGAGATGTACCTTCATGACAAGTATTCCTAAAAAAATCATGACCTACGCAGAAGACCTACCAGAAGCTGCTCCACTGTGTCCAGCAGCATTATTGCAGTTTGGCACCCGTGCCTCGATTGATCAAGGTCTTTGCCGCTTGGCTAGATCAGGAAAATTGTTGCGAATCTGCCAAGGTGTCTATATGCGGCCGATTCAGACCCGTTGGGGCGCGGCTGCACCTGAAATCGGAATAGCAGTCAAAGAACTCGCCAAGCTTTGGGGGGATCCAATCGTACCTAATGGTGGATCAGCTGCTAATCGTCTTGGTCTGACGACTCAAAACCCTGTACGAGCGGTGTATTGGACTGCTGGTTGTAACAAAAATCTCAACTTCGATGGATTAACCGTGGAATTACGTCATGCTCCTCGCTGGCAATTAATAGCACCACATCGTAAAGCTGGTGATCTTATCCGAGCACTCTCATGGCTCGGTCCTTACGAAATAGATGAAAGTCTTGATGTTGTATGGCCAACTCTCGCAGACGAGGATTTGGAAGAGCTTTATACCGCAAGAGCGATACTGCCCAATTGGATGGCAGTACCTATCAGCAGCCGGATGGGCTAATGCCTAAATCTAACTTTCAAGACCTTACATTTCAAGATCGTCGCGAGGCCTTAGTAGTGGCACAACGCAAAAGCCGACGACACGAGTTCCTACTTGAAAAAGATTTCTGGGTCGTGGCCACGCTACAAAGTCTTTTTGATGCACCTTTCGGCAACCACCTTATCTTTAAGGGAGGAACATCACTTTCAAAGGCATGGAAGGCTATATCTCGCTTTTCAGAAGACATTGATATAACTTATGACATTCGAGCTTTCGCACCCGAATTGGTATCTACCGCCGACGATGAAGCGTTCCCACCTTCAAGGAGTCAAGAGAAGCGTTGGACAAAAGCAATCAGGAGGAAACTGTCTATGTGGGTTGATGATATAGCTCGCGCTACCGTACGCGAAACCCTCGAATCCAAGGGATATGAAGTAGAGATTCAGGCAGACGAAAATCTCCTTTTGGTCCAATATGAATCACTTTTTGAGGTCACCGATTTCGTTCTACCAGAGGTCAAAGTGGACTTTGGTGCTCGATCTACAGGAGAACCACACGAAGTCATGTCCGTATCGTGTGATGCAGCGCCTTACTTACCTGAAGTTGCTTTCCCTGAAGCTAGACCTACAACTATGCTAGCGACAAGAACGTTTTGGGAAAAAGCCACCGCGATGCATGTTTATTGCAAGCAACAAAAACACAAGGGGGAACGTTTGTCTCGTCACTGGTACGATCTTGTGCGTCTCGACCATGCTGGCATCGCGATGCGCGCGCTCAAAGATCGTACTCTCGCATTGAATGTCGCAAAACACAAATCAATCTTCTTTTCCGAAAAAGACACTCATGGTAAAAGGATTAACTACGAGGATGCTGTAACTGGTCATTTACAACTCGTGCCTACAAGTGACACTTTCGAACTTCTCAAACATGATTACGAGAAAATGCTCGCGGTAGGTATGCTAAATGACGAAACCACGACGTTTGAAGAATTGATAGAACGTTGCTCAGATCTCGAAGCGCGCGCCAACAGATAAGGTGTATGGTGAAACACGCCTTTACTACGAGATAACAAGTACATTTCGCACCGCGAGGACTGATCAAAATAGGTTTCATCCATCCCAAACATGTCAATCTTGAGATGTGTATCCGTAAATCCGACTTGCCTCAGTCTTGGAAATTAACCCATTCTTCACATCTCGACTAACCATCTCAGGATTTCTTTGTGTCGGCGATCCACTTCCGCCACCTCCTGGTGTTTCCAGAACCAAAATCTCACCTCCAGGGATTTTTTCTTTTCCCTTTCCACGAAATTGCTCTCCGCCCCTAAGATAAACTCGTCCTCGGGAACCTGGCTGGCCTCCGTCCTTCCCTCGGGCAGGATGATTCACCCTATCAAACATCTTTGAAATCGCAAAGGGCGCACCGTGTGCATGTTCTATCTGTATTCGCTGCCCTGCCCCACCTTGGTATTCGCCTTCTCCGCCAGAATCTTGTAGAAATTCACGTTCCCAAAAAATAAGGGGTGCTGTTACTTCGTTCACTTCCGTTGGTGTGGTCCGAACTCCAGAAGGAAAAGCAGTCGTGGACAATCCATCTCGATTTATTCTCGCACCGGTACCACCGTTGAAAATCGGATTAATCACAAATTGCTCTGAAGGTGCATTCACATTGGGGGTATTCACGCTCATGAATACTGGATTCCAAATACACGAAGCTCCTTCGGCAGGTACCTCTCCATTCAAAGCTTCCCCCAAACAAGCGATGACCACGTCTGGCAGCATCTGACCTAGAGCATGGCGCGCAGACACAGCACAAGGTGGTTTTGCATTCAAGATGCAATGCTCGGGTGCGGTAACTCTGATCGTCTCTAAGGAACCAGCGTTATTGGGTATTTCGTTCCCAACCAGACAACGAACCCCGAAAGACGCGTAGGCTTCTGTGTAAGGAAGTGGTACATTTATGCCAAAATCGGAAATCCCAGAAGACCCTGAGAAGTCGATGAGAATATCTTTCGCATTGATCGTGAGCGCGCACTGAATCTCAACTGGTTCGTCGTAACCATCTACAGTCATCGAATGACGATAGGTTGAGTTAGGCAACTTACTGATTTCCTGCTCCATTGCCGACTTCGAAAGTTGCAGGATGGACGACCCCAGGTCACTTAGTGAATCTAAACCAAACTCTTCCATCGTTTCTAGCAGTTGGGTGGATCCTGATTGGTTGCAAGTTGTCAACGAGTACAAGTCCCCCTCCGCGATCACCGGATCGCGCACATTCGCCTTTACCAGTTCCATCAACGTCTGATTCAGATCGCCTTTTTTAAACAGATGAGTGATCGGAACCCTTAGACCTTCCTCAAATACTTCGTTGGCATCTGGTCCAAAACCTCTGCCTCCAACATCGGCAATATGGCTCGTGGATGCAAAGAGTGCCACCGGTCGGTTGCGTTGGAACACTGGTGTCACGACGGTAAAGTCATTGAGATGACCGGTTGCCAACCATGGGTCATTAGTCAGCAAAACATCGCCTTCCTTTAACTTACCCAATGGGTGGACAACTAAAAAATTCCCAACTGCACGTGCCATGGCATTGACGTGACCTGGAGTTCCTGTGACTGCCTGTGCCAGCATTTGTCCTTTTGTGTCGAATACGCCAGCGGATAGATCGCCTGCTTCTCGAACCACCGTAGAAAACGCGGTTCGCATCAACACTTGAGCTTGCTCTTCAACAATCGCAAGCAGTCGATTCCACGCGAGCTGAAACTGCAAATCTGTTAGAGCTGACTTCATTAGCTTTGCTTCTCCAAGATCAGGTCACCCTGTGCATTAACAGTCAGAGTAAATTTGATAGGAACAACCGTCGTGGTATGTGGTTCGGTGACAAGTGCCGGACCCGACAGTCTGTCGCCTGGATTGAGCCGATTACGGGAAACTACTTTCGCCGAAAGACTCTCATTACCAAACACCATTGTCTGAGCGCGAGACGATTGAGTTGGAGTCTTATTTAATGGCGGATTCTCAATCAAGTCCACATCAGGAAGCGGGGTACTCACTCTCAGTGTCCAACTCATAATCTCTACATCGCTGTTCGGTATGAGTCGGTGATACAGATTTAGGTAGCTACGCTCGAATGAAGCTAGGAGATTTTCCTTTGAGAGGTCACTTTGGTCGACCGAAACGACGATCTCGTAACCTTGCCCGGCGTAACGCATGAGGACTGAGACGGAGACTTCCAGTACATTGCTTGTGGCCTCAGACACTACTTCCATTGCTTCCTGTTCAAGTTCAAGGAGTGAACGTTTCACTAGCTGAACATTAAATCGCGACAGTTTCATATACAAACTTTTCACAACTTCGTAAGAAATGGGTGCGGTCAAAAACCCTAGTGCAGAGCCAACACCGGCATCTTTTGGCACAACCACACGGTCCAAACGAAGTTTTTCAAGTAATCGAGCAGCATGAATAGGTGCAGCACCACCATAAGCGACCATAGTTCGTCCTTCAATCGCTTTACCCCATTCTGCCGCATGTCCGCGTGCGGCTAGTGCCATATTCTCGTCCACTACCTCAGCAATAACAGTCGCCAGTTCACTAACTTCTGTACCTGACTGGCCAAACTGGTTTTCGATCGCCTTCTCGGCTTGTGCAGAATCTAGGCTCATTTGACCACCTGCAAACTCTGCCGCATCCAACCGACCTAACACAACATCAGCATCTGTGACTGTGGGTAGTTTTCCTCCAAGTCCGTAACACGCTGGTCCGGGATCTGATCCAGCGCTTTCAGGTCCAACTGTGGTTCTTCCGACTACATCCTTTGATGCGATTGAACCACCTCCTGCGCCGATCTCAACCATTTCAATCACAGGTATTCTGACTGGTAGGCCACTTCCCTTCTTGAATCGGTATCTACGATCTACTTCAAAGGAGCGCGATAGTTGTGGATTCATGTCGTCTATCAAGCAGATTTTTGCCGTTGTGCCGCCCATATCGAATGACAGAACGCGATCTGACCCAAGCTCTTTCGCTTTCCTCGCAGCAAGGATTGCACCGCCTGCAGGTCCAGACTCGACGAGACGGATGGGAAAACGGGCTGCTGTTCGAAGTGTGGTTAAACCACCTCCAGATGTCATCATGAAACAAGGGGCCGCGCATCCGATTTCCTTAAGACGGACCTCTAGTAGGTGGAGGTAATGTGACATCGTAGGCAAGACATATGCGTTCGCAACCGTTGTCGAAAATCGCTCATATTCTCGAATTTCCGGACAAACTTGTGACGACAGACAGATCGAACAATTAGGTAGTTGATCCTGAAGAATTTCGCCTACTCGTATTTCATGCTCATCGTTCGCATACGAATGTAGAAACCCTACCGCCACACTTTCAATCTCATGCTGTCTCAACAATTCTGCTGCTTGTAGAACGGACTCTTCTTCTAATGGTTTGAGTACGTTGCCACCTGCACCGATCCGTTCTACGACCGGAATTCGTAATTTGCGCGGAATCAGCGGTTGCGGTCGTTCGATATTGACGTCGTATTGCTCGAAACGGTTTTCGTAAGCCATCTCCAGCACATCTCGGTGCCCTGAAGTAGTAAGTAGCGCAGTCTTAGCGCCCTTTCTTTCAATGATCGCATTGGTTGCTAAAGTCGTTCCATGCAGGACAAGAGCAACGTCACCAGCTCTCACCGAACATTGTTCTAATAGCCTCAACGTGCCGTTCAACACTGCTTCAGTTGGATCCTGATGAGTGGTAAGAAGCTTTTCGGGAAATTGCTCTCCGTCAACATCCAAGACCAAATCCGTGAACGTACCACCAATGTCAATGGCCAATCGAGTAGTCATTCACCTACCTCGAAATACAGATGGTGGTGCAATCGACAACCTGGATTGAAATCAGCACCGCAACTGCGACACGAATCACCTTCTGATAAATAATCTTGAATCGAGAACTTTGCACCACACTCACCACACATCAAAGCTTGCGAATCCTGTGAGCCAATTGGCCACACTAAAACATTATGTGAGGCGACTTCCTTATGGCAGTCAATGCACGCATACCACTGTTGACAGCAGTAAAACTGGATCGCAACAATATCCTTTTTGGAATGGTAGTGAACGCAACGAGAAGCACCATCCATACCCACTCCATAGACCTGAGTCCCGTGAGTATCCACTAGATTTTTACTCACCTCAGTCCATTCCTCGTGAAGTTCAGACGTTAGTCTGAGATCGATATTTAATGACCAAATGGAATTGAGCTGAGCGTTGGAGGCTGGGGTCGGAATCGAACCGGCGTTAACGGAGTTGCAGTCCGCTGCATGACCACTCTGCCACCCAGCCTGAATTTACAAGGTATTGGCTATTTGGAAAAGGAGAATTTTACGAAGTGCCTTTCGCATCGAACCCATGACCACGATGCATCGAGACTAGCACATACAATATTCATCTAGAAAGATCTCGAACACAGACCTCAGGTTTTGAACCAATGTTGGACAACCTCAGGTCTGCGATGGTTCCTAGTAGAAATGTGCAAGGCAATCGTGCGTGACAAAACACGCTCATCGCTGTAAGAAATGCCCCTCACTTCTAAAGGAATTATTGTAATTCAAATAGTTAATTGATCCACTAGAGCACAGTTTACAGACGCAACGGTCACAATATTGAATGATCAAAACTAACAATCACGTCAGCACCAACTCATACGTCTTCGACTTGGACCACAAAGAGTTCTTGATTGAGATAGATGCCAAAAGAGGATTGGAACTATACGTTGACGGTTGTCTACGAAAACGTGACTCCTCGACAGATAACGTGCTGTATGTGTGGACTAATATCGAGCTACTTTGGGAAGAGCACAAATTCGTCGAAGCAAGGTATTACAGGAACTCAGACGATCTTAGGGTCACTGTAAACCGTTCTCCAGTGACTCCGCGTGAAATAGCATAGTGCGTCGACAAAACTGTCCTTTTGGTCAATTTTCCCGTACATTCGGTGAATTCGGGGAGTATGTAATTGGTGGGGTTGCGAGAACCCAGTGTATTTTTGCCGGCTTGTAAAAGAAGGATTTTGGGTCAGATAGCTCCAAGACCAGGTGCTAGAAATGGCACTCAAATTAACACGCGCTCATGTAACAACGATGACTAACTGCGCGAATCAACGGCCGATGTGATTCTTCCAGATGTCTATTTTCACAATGGATTGACAACAGTTTTAGAAAACTGGTCAACAAACGAGGTGTGGCTTGTCTATGAGTGCACACTGACTATTCAGTGTAGAGTTGAGAAGGTTCTCGCCTGCAGAAATCGTGTGACGGGGCGTGACGCGCACGCTGTAGGTGCCCGCGAGTGGACTTCCAAAGCCTGCCGAGGAATGCCTCAGTGTAACTGGACTTAGGCGGGCTACCCGCCGACTGCGGGAAGCAGGTAGTCCAAGGCCTTAACGATCACCAAAAAGGTGCCGACTGCCAACCATAATTGTTTGGTCACATAGGATAGCAGTAGCTCGCAGTTGGCCTCGAACGAGGATTCCACGCGTTTGAACTCGAATTGCCGTGGCTTGATAACAGCCTTGGTTGAGTCTTCCAGGCGTTTGATGTCGGATTGCAACAACTCAATGTCAGCCTTGGTGGCTACGGTACCCGATATAGCGCCGTAGATCTGGCTCGCCATCTCCTCCGCCAGTGCTTGATCACAGCCGGCCTCTTGCAGTTTCCTGGCCGCTACCAGAGTGTTAAACAGTTCCACCATTGGGATTAATTCATCAAGGTCTGTCTAGATGATTTTAGCCGCGACGAGGCAAAACCGCATATTTGGACCGATGGATTCAAAACACCCTGTTTGGACGGTGTGTTCGATCACAATGATATTGGTCGAGGGTGGCGCATCGCACCCTCTCAATACGGAGAAACACTAAAAAATCAAACTGTATAGATGGTAGACCTTACCGCCTCAAACCAGTATTTATGCGGGTTTTCAACCTGCCCTCTATTTCCCTTTTACGTGCGAACGCACGTTGGGGTTCTGCCCCAAACTCCGAAATACACTAGGTAACTTCATCACGGTCTGGTACAAATTGAGATGCATCACATCAAAAAAAGTCCAACAACAGTATTGCTCGGACGAAGCGTGAAGCTTGGTGAATTGTTGCGCGTATTCAGAGCGACAGACTATTTTGCATGCTACGTTCCTTCAAGATCTTGGTCAATTCGGGCCGTAGCTCCTGCTCCCACACCGTTGTACCGCCAGTAAATTCGAGGACAATTGCAACTTAATGAGGTTTTACGCAAGCACTAGCTTAATTACAATCGAGACCAGTCCAACCCTAATGCAATGGGTGAATAGCGTGCCTGGCATGCCACAGATAGATGGCCATTGACCAAACAGTTAACAACGTTGCAACGTAGAACAACACGATAGCTACCCATACCAAAGGGTCATCAATCGAAGGTGGATTGGCTAGCAACATCGTAATTGCAACCATCTGAACAGCCGTTTTGATTTTTGCCACGAAAGTCACATTGACTGAACCGCTCTGACCTATTTCTGCCATCCATTCGCGTAGTGCAGATATAAGCAGCTCGCGGCATACCACAATTATTCCAGGAATGGTGAGCCAGATCGTTCCGTACTGACCGATGACAATAACCAACGCAGATAGAACGACGAGCTTATCCGCAACTGGATCCAAAAATTTACCGAAACGAGAAGTCGCGTCCAGTGCTCGTGCAGTGAACCCGTCGAGCCAATCTGTAAGTGCGGCGATGGCAAATAGCAACGCTGCCACCCAATCTAGGTTTTCACTGAACAAACTGATGTAAACAAAAATCGGAATTAATCCGATTCTGATAATCGTCAGGCTATTAGGTATCCACGCCAAGAATTTCCTAACCGACATGGAATGTCCCGTAAATCTCTTCAGCCAGTTTTTTACTGATGCCTGGAACTTTAGCTAATTCCTCAATGCCCGCACCTCTGATAGCGCTGATGTGACCAAAATGTGCGAGTAACTCCCTTTTTCGTCTGGGACCAATGCCTTCGATCTCGTCCAATTCTGACACCCGTCGAGATTTCTGACGGCGATTTCTGTGACTCGTAATTGCAAATCTATGTGCTTCATCGCGTATATGTTGAAGTACGTGCATTGCCCCGCTCGTCGCTGGTATCTCTACTCTTTGATTACCGTTCTTCCAGATAGTTTCTAAACCGATCTTTCGACCTTCGCCTTTCGATATACCCAACACCGTTAGTTCGGATACCTGCAATTCCTCAAGTACCTCCAGAACACGGTTTAGTTGGCCTCTCCCACCGTCTATGACCAACACGTCAGGCAAACTCCCATCCGATTGCTTAACTCGTGTGTATCGACGTTTAATCGCTTGCTCTAAGGCTGCGTAGTCGTCACCTTTGGTTATGTCTCGAATATTGAACCTACGGTAATCCGATTTCAACGGGCCGTTTGAGTCAAACACCACACAGGAAGCTACCGTTGCTTCACCACTTGAGTGACTGATGTCAAAGCACTCTAGCCGACGAGGTAGGTCCTCGAGTTCAAGTAGCTCTTGAAGGTTAAGTAGTCGCTCGAAAACATTCTGTCGTTTAGCAGTGTATGTCGCTAACCCCAACTGTGCATTTTCAGACACCATCTCAATCCATTGTGCTCGCTGGGTCCGCCCTGCTGATGCAAAGTCCACCTTCCGGCGAGCCATTTGAGAAAGGGCTTCTGATAGCAGAGCACCATCATCAAGAACAATATTGGTCAATACTTGCTTCGGTATATCGCGTTGCATTGAACCGAGGTAATACTGCGAGAGAAACTCCTGCAACATGTAAGAATCGTCTTGACCGAGCTCGTTCTTTGGATACCAAGTACGGTGGCCAAGGATGCGTCCACTCCGTATAAACAAGCCTTGAATACAGGTATAACGAAGATCCTGCGCTATACCAAATACATCGATCGAGCTATCTCCTTTTTCTGCATATTGTGCTTCCTGTACCCTCACCAACTGCTTTATCTGATCTCTCAGGTTCGCAGCTTTTTCAAAGTCCAGATTTTCTGCTGCTTGATGCATATTCTCCTTGAAGGTTGATAGAACGGCATCGTTCTTGCCCTCCAGAAACAGTTTCGCCACAGCCAAATCTTCAGCGTACGAAGTTGCATTGATCTCGCCTACACACGGTCCCGTACATCGATTGATCTGATATTGCAGACAGGGGCGAGAGCGGTTGCTGAAAAAGCTATCCTCACAAGTTCTCAGACGAAACAGTTTCTGCAGAATGGTGATGCTTTCTCGGACAGCGGCAGCACTGGGGAACGGCCCGTAATAACTGCCTCCTTCCCGTTTTGAACCACGATGCAAACGAATTCTCGGAAACTCATGACCACTGATGTGTATAAAGGGATACGACTTGCCATCCCGGAGAACGACGTTGTACGGCGGTTTGTCATTCTTTATGAACGATTGTTCGAGCAATAACGCCTCGGTCTCGCTACTGGTTACCGTGACGTGAACATCACAGGTCTTCCTGATTAGAACTTGGGTTTTGGTAGATTGACCTGTAGACCTAAAGTAACTGCCAACGCGCTTTTTTAGGTCTTTCGCTTTGCCAACGTATAAGACATTCCCATCGGTGTCCACCATTCGATAGACACCACTCTTATTCGGAATCGATCTCAACAGCTGTTCGTGATCAAGAGCGGTACTGGATTCCGATATCGAAGGTTCGCTCATAGAGGCGATTTGAATTTAGAAAAAGGCTTGATGTCCAGTTTGTGCTCGACCCAAAATCAATGCATGAACGTCAGCGGTGCCTTCATAAGTATTGACGGTTTCAAGATTCATCACATGACGAATGACGTGATATTCGTCTGATATACCGTTCCCACCAAGCATATCCCGGGCTGAACGCGCAACTTCAATCGCTTTCATACAGTTATTCCGCTTCATGAGTGAAATAGTTTCAACAGGTAAACGATCCTCATCGAACAGTCGACCTAAACGCAGTGCACCTTGTAATCCTAGCGTGATTTCCGTCTGCATATCCACGAGTTTTTTCTGGATCAGCTGATTCGCTGCTAGCGGCCGGCCAAATTGAGTCCTATCCAATACGTACTGCCTTGCAGTATGCCAACAAAATTCAGCTGCACCCATTGCACCCCAAGCAATCCCAAACCTCGCTCGATTGAGGCACCCAAAGGGACCTCCTAACCCACTTGCATTAGGAAGCAAATTTTCTTTTGGTATGACTGCATCTTCCAGAACGATTTGACCTGTAGGTGAGCTCCGAAGACTCATTTTGCCTTCTATCTTTGGCGTTGAAAGCCCTTTTGTGCCCCGCTCAACTATGAATCCGCGAATTTTTCCATCCAGTTTTCCCCACACTACGGCAACATCAGCGATCGGGGCATTGGTGATCCACATTTTGGCACCGTTTAACACATAGGAGTCGCCGTCTTCAGTCGCGCGGGTCACCATGCTTCCAGGATCAGAGCCGTGATCTGGCTCGGTCAAACCGAAACAACCTACCCATTCACCACTTGCAAGTTTCGGAAGGTATTTCTCTCGTTGCTGCTCAGTTCCGTATGCATGGATCGGATGCATGACCAACGAAGACTGTACGCTCATGGCTGATCGGTAACCGGAATCTACTCGCTCTACTTCACGAGCAGCCAGGCCGTAACAGGTATAGCTTGAGCCTGCACATCCATATTTCGTAGG
>MPMU01000061.1 GCA_002238665.1 Gammaproteobacteria bacterium bin55 | reverse complement strand
TTCACTCCATTAATCTTTATTCTCAAAACACACCGTCTAATAAAGTAGTGCCAAGTCGCACTATGTAGAGACCTATCTTGGATCCCTATGTCAGTACATGAATCAAACCTTCCGATGGACAGTATGCCCGATACACAGGTATCAATTCGCGAGGTATTTGATCTAGATTCGGATCTTCTCGTACCAGCGTTTACCCATGCGTCCGAGTTAGTACCGTTGGTGGACGACGCTTACTGCTTTGACCCTGATACAACTCTGGCCATTCTCGCAGGATTTGCACACAATCGTCGCGTGATGATCCAAGGCTATCACGGTACCGGCAAGTCCACACATATTGAGCAGGTTGCCGCACGCTTGAACTGGCCGTGCATCCGAATTAACCTCGATAGCCACATTAGCAGGGTCGATTTGGTTGGCAAAGATGCCATTGTGATTGAGGATGGCAAGCAAATCACGTCATTCAAGGAAGGATTCCTGCCTTGGTGTCTGCAACGACCAGCTGCGATCGTCTTTGATGAGTACGATGCCGGTCGTCCAGATGTCATGTTTGTCATTCAACGCGTCCTAGAAGTGGAAGGTAAACTCACGCTGCTTGATCAAAATAAGGTGATAACTCCTCACCCCTTTTTCCGTCTGTTTTCAACTACAAATACGATTGGTTTAGGAGACACGACTGGGTTATACCACGGGACTCAGCAAATTAACCAAGGTCAAATGGACCGATGGAACATAGTAGCTACCTTAAATTATCTGCCTCACAACGTCGAAACTGACATCGTTTACGGGAAGGCATCTTCTTGGCAGGATAAGGACGATGGGCGCCGAGTCATCGGAAATATGGTGAGTGTTGCAGACCTAACGCGAAAAGGATTTGTTAATGGCGACATTTCGGTGGTAATGTCTCCGCGTACGGTGCTTACTTGGGCAGAAAATGCGGATATATTTGATGATCTAGCATTTGCCTTTAGAGTCACTTTCTTGAATAAGTGCGATGAACTTGAACGTCCGATCCTTGCAGAATACTATCAACGCTGCATGGGAGACGATATTGGAGATGCCAGCTCAGGTATCACGCTGAAGAATTGAGTTTGGACTTACCTTCCGAAGAAGAAGGTCCCTTAGAGACCTTTAAACGTGCCACAGTCGCAACCATGCGTGCGATCGCAGAGGACGAAGAGCTAGAAGTAGCGTTTACAAAAGGCAACGCCACAGTCCAAAGCGAAAACATTAACTTGCCTCTCCCACAACTGGGGTGTACAGAGGAAGAGTTGAATGCGCTGCGTGGGATTGGAGATGAAGTCGCACTAAGAATGCGATATCACGACGACAGTGTCCACCGCCGACACATGCCAGTCGCTGGGCCAGCACAGGAACTGTTTGACTGGGTTGAAGATGCGCGAGTTGCATCCATCGGTGCTTTATCGATGGAAGGCGTTGCTAGAAACCTAGATGCTAATCTTGACAAACTCTGTAAGCAAGCCGCGTTTGACCGAATCACTGCCCAAACGGAGGCACCGCTCAGTATAGCTGTCGGACTAATTGTCCGCTCGAAATTAACAGGTCGCGAACTTCCAGCGTCGGCAGAAAACGTTGCCCAGCTCTGGCGCGATCATGTTGAACTTCATGCCGGAGACCACATTGATGCACTCGCTGAGTGTTTACATGACCAAAAGGTCTATGCGGAACGATGTCGTTCAATCTTGGAAGATCTTGGGCTTCCGACCGACCTGCAGGATCCCTCTCAACTGCAGGACAATGAACAAGATATGGAGTCGCTAGATCAAAGCGAGGAACCCGAGACCGAATATGCTCCAGAAGATGTCGTGCTTGATGAAGACGATTTTGGCGACGAAGATGCTGACGGTGAGACATCGACGATTGAGATGGATGCGGACATGGACATGTCTGAACCATTGCCGGCAGAAGAGAACGAAGATTCTCCGAACTCCGTACTCGACGAACAGGGAAGAATTCGATCTGATATTAACTACAAACCTTATACCACAGATTTCGATGAGGTCGTGAATGCGGAGGATCTATGCGATAGCGAGGAGCTCAATCGCATGCGAACTTTGTTGGATCAGCAGTTAGTGCCAATCAAGCATGCGACGGCAAAGCTGGCAAATAAGTTGCAACGTCGACTTTTGGCAAAACAGAATCGAACGTGGGAATTTGATCTTGAGGAAGGCATCCTAGATGCAGCGCGACTTGCACAAATCGTGGTCGATCCGGTTAGTCCGTTGGCTTTCAAGCAAGAAAAGGAAATGAATTTCCGAGATACAGTGGTGTCGATGCTGATTGACAGTTCAGGGTCAATGCGTGGGCGTTCGATCACCATAGCAGCAATGTGTGGGGATATCTTGGGTCAGACACTTGAACGATGTTCAGTGAGAGTTGAAATTCTGGGATTTACAACGAGTGCATGGCGAGGTGGTCAATCGAGAGAGAAGTGGATCAACGATGCCAAACCTAGTAATCCTGGCCGATTGAACGACATACGACACATTATCTATAAGGGAGCCGACGACTCTTGGCGAAGGACCCGTAGGAACCTTGGTCTAATGATGCGTGAAGAGATGCTGAAGGAAAACATCGACGGCGAGGCTTTGATCTGGGCTCACAATCGACTGGTAGGTCGTTCCGAACAACGGAAAATCCTGATGGTGATTTCGGACGGATTGCCGGTGGACAACTCGACCTTATTGGTCAACTCCAGTAACTACCTAGAACAGCACCTCAAGTTTGCTATTGATGCGATTGAAACTAAATCTGACGTTGAATTGGTCGCGATCGGCATCGGCCATAACGTAGAAGAGCACTATAGTCGTGCAGTCACCATCACGGATGTTGAGCAACTAGGCGGCGCAATGACCGACCAACTCGCTGCGCTCTTTGACGAGCAGTAGCTTGATTGGGTTGCTTTAACCCACTACTTCATATCGCTCTATATTAGGAGCACCAGCCATTAGGCCTGCGAACTTCGCGCCGGCTGCTCGGAAGTGATCACTGGCCATATGAGCGGCAAGCGCTGCGTCATCGTCGTAAAGTTCCATAACGGTATAGCCGTCGTCATTCTTGACAAGCGTATATAGATGGTTAGCGCTCTCGTTTTCGCGTACGTTTCGAGCTAATTCAAGCATCGCTGTTTCAAATTCGCTCTCTTTGCCGGCTGCAACTTTCAGATGGGCAATGACTGCAATCATGTTTTCTCCTAGATGGGATAGTTCCGGACCTCATACTGCTCCACGGTCCTAAAAAGATTTTATGTTTTGATGGGCTTGAATTCAATAGTGGGATGCTAAAGATCTTTTAGTTGACGTCTTCACTGAACAGGTGACAAGCCACACTGTGTTCGGCATCTAAATTCTGTAATGGTATTAAAGGTGGCGTCTCTTTTCTGCACATGTCCATGACATGCGGACAACGGTTTGCGAATCGACAACCTTCCGGAACATTGATTGGCGAAGGAATCTCCCCTTGCATGCCAGTAGATGCACGTTCGCGTTCTGAGGTTGGGTCAGGTTCTGGATTTGAACCAATTAATAATTGGGTGTAAGGATGTTTAGGTTCAAAGAAAACTTCATTCGCCTTACCTAACTCTATCATGGATCCTAGGTACATCACGGCGATCCTGTCGGATACGTATCTCACCATCGAGAGGTCATGGGCGATGAACAACAAGGTCAACCCCAGTGATTCTTTCAATTCTCCGAGAAGGTTCACAACCTGTGCTTGTACTGACACATCTAGCGCGGATATTGGTTCGTCACAAACGACGAAATCAGGTTCCAAGATAAAGGCACGTGCGATCCCGATCCGCTGTCTCTGACCTCCAGAGAATTCATGCGGGTATCTAGACATGTGATCTGGGTTAAGACCAACTTTTCTCAGCCATTCTCCTACACGGTCAGTTACCTCAGACGAGCTCGCATCGCTGTGAAGACGTAGTCCTTCTCCGATTATTTCGCCGACTGTCATTCTTGGATTCAGTGAGGAATAGGGATCCTGGAAGATCATCTGCATTGAACTTGCAAACCTTTGAAAGTCTCCAGATCGATAAGCTTTCGGTAGTTGCTCACCTTTATATGAGACAGTTCCACTTGTTTTATCGTGGAGTCCTATAAGCGTCTTGCCAAACGTTGACTTTCCTGATCCACTTTCGCCAACCAAGCCGACGATCTCCGTAGGCGCGATGTCAAGTGATACATCGTCTACCGCATGAACCGTTCGTTTTCTACCAAGGTGAAAATGCTTGGTCAGACTCGTAGCTGAGATCAGTGGCTCAATCATTCGTAACTTACCGCGGAGACATCTGCATTACACCGTTGATCGTGTAGCCAACATCGAGCTTGGTGATTCTGTGAGACCTCATATGCATCTGGATGGATTTCTAAGCAAACTTCCATGGCATACGGACAACGTGCCGAATAACCACATCCAGCAGGAGGAGAAAACAGATCAGGTGGAGATCCCAAAATGGGCTTTAGATCTTGATCTCTACCGCGTTGATTTGTAGGCATAGCCTCTTTTAAACCAAGTGTATAAGGATGTGCCGACTTATAGAAGATGTCGTCCACCGTACCTTGTTCCAGCACCTCGCCGGCGTACATTACAACTACGTTGTCAGCCATCCTTGCTACTACACCGAGATCGTGAGTGATCAAGATGAGAGCCATGCCCGACTCTTTTTGAAGCTCGTCCATCAAGTCCAAAATCTGGGCCTGTATGGTCACATCCAGTGCTGTTGTAGGCTCATCAGCTATGAGTAACTCAGGCTCACATGCAATTGCCATCGCAATCATTGCTCTTTGTAGCATTCCGCCGGAAAACTCAAATGGATACTGCTTAGCACGTTTTTCTGCTTCAGGGATTTTGACAAGATCAAGAAGCTCGGTTGCTCGATTGAATCCTTGCCGCTTTGAAAATCCGCGATGAATAAGTAACGGTTCCGCGATTTGATCGCCAATGGTCATTGTCGGATTAAGAGAGGTCATCGGGTCTTGAAAAATCATCCCGACTTGATTGCCGCGGATGTCCTTCTTATTAATGATCTTGTTCTGGATTATGTCTTTCCCGTTTAGGAACGCCTGACCTTTGGTAATCCGTCCGGGAGGCATGGGTATCAGACCCATAATGCTCTGGAGACTCACAGACTTTCCACAACCAGATTCTCCTACTATGGCAAGAGTCTGGCCTTTGTCGACGGTGAAGTTCACACCTCGCACCGCGTGTACTGTTCCACCGTACGTAGCGAATTCAACAGTTAGATCTTTAACTTCAAGTAACGGCATGGATTATTCTGCAGCTCGCATTCGGGCATCCAATGCGTCTCTTAGACCGTCGCCTAGGATATTGAAAGCAAGGACCGTTATGCTGATAAAGATGGCAGGGAAGATCAACTCGTGGGGTGTCGTCTCCATGGTTTTGCGTCCGTCGTTACACATGCTTCCCCACGACGGCGTCGGTGGTTCAACGCCCATACCAATGAATGAAAGGAATGCTTCAGTAAAGATAGTGGAAGGCACCGCAAAAGTGAAAGTCACCAAGATAACTCCCAGAGTATTTGGGATCATGTGTCTCGCTATAAGCCAATGTGTAGGTGTACCTAGTAACCTAGAGGCACTTACGTAACCTTCTTCGCGGATTTGCAGAATCTGACCGCGTACCAATCTAGCAGTTGCCGGCCAACTCAATAGCACCAATGCAATGAGCATGGCTATGATCCCGCTACTCTCGGAGTCTACGCCAAATGCCAATTTGAACAGAATCATGAAAAGCAAGAACGGTAATGCGACGACAAAATCGGCAAACCGCATCAACACTGCATCTAGATTCCCGCCGATAAATCCTGCGATGCTGCCATACAGAATCCCCATCACGACAAAGAGAAATGGTGCTATGACACCAATGAACAACGATACGCGAGCACCATACATCAATCTGGCGAGTAAATCACGCCCTAAGTAGTCTGTACCCAAAGGTGCGAAGGGTGAATAGACCGTGTCCCCGGGTTGATAGGTTTTGTCGGGGTCTAGCCATCCTCGTTTCTCTGCATCATCGATTGTTGTAGATGGTGCCACGTCAACCTCTAATGTAGATAAGGGACCGAGTTCCTCGCCATCATCATCAATAGGTACGATGGAATACCAGTATGTTCGCGGGCGCAAATCTAAACGGTCTTCATAGAACGTTTCGTTCGCTCCACGGATTCTTGCCAGTGGTACGCCCGGCGGATATTCTGGGAGTGTCTCAACGATATTTCGGTAAATCTGGTACCCGCTGGCATTCGGTACGATACTCCACTGAAGTCGGACAAATATCGAAGTTGCTTCGCCCAACACTGTGATTTCATCGATTTGATTAGTAGCTGTTGAAGTTCTTGCGGGAGGCGGCGAGACCATCGGTGTGTATGGTTCCGCAATTTCATAAGCGCGATTAGCCCATGGTGGTACAGACGTCTGATCAAGATTTTGTACAGCCGGATCTTTCGTCCAAACCCAAGGTCCTGCAATCGCAAACAGCACCATGAAGATCACAATGAATAGCGATGCTAGTGCGCGTCGGTTTTGACATAATCGATACCAAGCATCTTCCCAGTAAGACCGAGAGGGACGCGTCAGTACCTCGGCATCCTGCTCAATAGAAATTGGCTTAAAAGACAGGGATTGATCGGTCATTCAAGCCTCACTCTTGGGTCAATCCACGCGTAGAGTAAATCCACCAGGATGACCATGAATACAAGAAATGCACCATAGAACACTGTGGTACCCATGATTACTCCGTAATCACTTTGTTGGACAGCAAGGACAAAATACTGACCTAATCCCGGTATACCAAAAATGTTCTCGACGACAAAGCCGCCGGTAGTGATCCCTGCAATGGATGGACCTAGCACGGTCACCACGGGTAACACAGCATTTCGAAGCTGATGTTTAGCGAAAACCTGCGTGGGAGGCACTCCTTTTGATCGTGCAGTCCGGATAAAGTCAGCATTCACGATTTCCAGCATCGAAGATCGCATTAGGCGGGTCAAGAAAGCCATCGTACCCAAACCGAGAATCAGAGCAGGGGTCAACATGTGACTGATTTCACCCCAACCTGCGACTGGTAGAACGGTGGTACCGAAGAACCTATTCAGGAAAACCAGCCCTAGTTGCCCGACTGAAGCGAAGACAAAACTAGGAACTGAAATCCCCACTATCACCAAAATAATGATCAAAATGTCCGGCCAACGGTTTCTGTAGATTGCAGTCAATGCACCCCAAAGCACACCTCCGAGTCCGGCGAATACGATGGCCAGGATTCCCAGAATGGCGGATACGGGGAATCTTTCTCTTATGATGGAGTTCACCGATCGATTTTCGTGCTTGAAAGAGAGCCCGAAGTCGCCCTTGACCATGTTGAACATATATGTGAAATACTGCACATATTCAGGCTTATCTAGACCGAATTTCTTATCCAGATTTGCCCTAATGGTTTCGGACATACCCTTCTCACTCTCAAGGGGATTGCCGGGCAATGCGTGCATTGCGAAGAAAGTAACGGTCGCAATAAACCAGACGGTGACTACACCTTGCAACAGTCTTTTTAGAGTGTAAGTCAGCATCAAGTCAGAGCTCAGCTCTCTTCGTCGATCAGGTAAGCGAATGCATAATCTGGGTCAGCGCCAATCACGCGACGTGAGACTCCACCAACTCGTTCATCAATCACATAGAGCGAACCTGATTCGTAATTCAAGATGATGGCAACGTCGTCATAGATTCGATGCTGGACCTTATTGAATGCTTCCATCCGTTCGCGAGGGTCGGTCGAATTTTGTGCGATGCGCACATTCTTATCCACATATTCGCTCACATATCTTCCGCGGTTATTTTCGTTCCATGATGCAAAAAGATCGCCGAAAGTGAGTCCGTCATCGTAGTCTGGCGCCCACCCGGCAAGCACCAAGTCAAAATCACCTGATTGCATTTTCGCAAGACGCTGCTTGAAGATTTGTCGGTCGATACGAATTTCTATGCCTAAGTGTTTCCGCCAATGGGCCTGAAAATATTCAGATTGCTTATTGGAAGTTGGATTGTCACCTGAAAGCAAAGTCAACGTCGGCGGACTGGTCAGGTTCAGCTCCTCCATTGCTTTCGCTAGATGTTCGCGCGCCAAGACGGGATTTGGCACATGCTCTTTCATCGGATATTCGTCCCTGAAATATCCATCCACGCCTTTAATCCAAGTGGGAAAAATGGATTCTCCAGGTTGAAAACCAGGGATTTTGACTACTTTGTTCACCAATTCCACAGGATCATTGACCAGTTGCAATGCACGACGCAGGTTCCAATTTGCGGTTAATCGTTCAGGGCGGTGATTAATTTCAGTGAAGTACACAGCTCCCGAATTATGTTCCTTGATTAACCAACGTTTTTCGAGTGCTTTATCTAGGTTTTCAGCGGCAATTCCGGCGAATACAATCGCACCTGACTCGAACAGTCGCAGTCGTGCCTCAGAATCTCGGAGTATGTAACCAAAGTTGATCGCATCGAGTCTTACTGCGTCTTTGTTCCAGTAATACGGGTTCTTTTCTAGACGAACACTGGCATCATGTGCCCAATGCACCATTGAAAATGGTCCGTTAAAAATCAAATCCTCAGCATTGGTAGCGTAGTTATCCCCACGAGTTTTGTAGAACGCCTCGTTAATCGGAAAAAATGTGGTGAATGCTGTCAGACTCGCGAAAAAGGGAGTAGGCCTTTCTAGCTGGATTTCAAGCTCGTAATCGCTGACCGCGGTAACACCTAACTCCTCGGTTGGTAGCTCCCCTCGATTGACTTTTTCTGCATTCTTGATCGGATACATGATGAATGCATACTGTGAGGCAGTTTCGACGGCCAATGCGCGTCGCCATGCGAAAACAAAGTCGTGCGCTGTTACAGGAGTACCATCACTCCAGAACGCGTCTTCTCGAAGATGAAACCGTGCAGCTTGCTCCGACACTTCCCAGTCGTGTGCAATTCCAGGAATTAACTCGTCATTGGCGTTATAGCGAAGCAATCCTTCCATGACGTGCCCCAGTAACATTCCTGAGACGGAGTCCGTGGCGGTACCGGAATCGAGCTGTGGCGGCTCTTCACTCAATACAAGATTGATCGAATTGGTTTCGTAATCAACTGCAGCTTGATTGATGTTGCCAACGGTAAATTCTTGCTGAAGATAACCCAACACCAAAATGATGGCGACGAGTCCGACCGTTCCATAGAGAAAGTACCAAGCAAGTTGTTTGCCGGAGCCGGGGATGACGTTAGTCGCGACGCCTTCAGATGGTGGGGCAGGAGGCGGTACGATGGTATCCGTCATGAGTTCCCTAACTTACTGAGTGTATTTCAGTAAATTGCTGACCGTTCTCTCGATGTGAGTCAATGAGTTACACTCCTCCGCCTGATGTACATAGGGAGTGTATTTTCTCATTTCAGCGTCTCCGACGTTCCATGTATTTCGAGACTCTGGATTTAGCCAAATAACGCGTTTCGAACGGGTGTAGAGCTCTTGGAGTATTTCTTGCTTGCAGTCACCGTAGTTGTTTCGTGCATCGCCCAAAATAATGATCGTCGTCCGGTTGTCAATGTCATCTAGACATTTCTTCTTAAAGTCTACTAAGGCTTGCCCGTAGTCTGTAGAACCACCACCATATTCATGAAGTGTTTTGGAGATCGCATCCTCAAGATTATTTCTCTCGAAGAGTTCGGTGACCTCCGCAAGATCAGAAGAAAAAGCAAATGCCCGGACTTTGGGCATCACCGCTTCAAGGCTGTAGAGAAACATGAGCATGAATCGAGCATAGTTTGCAACTGAACCACTTACGTCACAGATGGCAAACACCTTGGGTCGATCAATTTTGACCGACTTCCACTGTAAATTAAAAATGTGCCCGTCGTACTGCATATTGTGACGAAGTGTGCGTGGCACATTCAACGCGCCACGCTTGAAGATCTTCTTGCGTCTTGAGTACATCGTGATTAGTTTTTTCGACATTCGATAGACAATCTCTTGTACTAGCCGAAAATTCCGATGTTCGATATTGGATAGTTTGACCTTTCGTAGCAACTCTTCTCGAAGTCTGGTGCCGGATGCGTCAGCATGCAGCAGGAATTGCTTCTCGACGTAATCTCGAACTTGCTCGCGTAGCCAATCGTGTCTTTTTTTAAGTTCCTGTGAAAGTCGTCGGTGAGGAAGTGAGAAGCTCTTCTTGTTCTCCTGGATTTCTTTGAGTAGGTCGGACAGACCCATCTGTTCCATGATGCGTCGGGTGTAGAGTCCTTTTTGAGTGAATACTTGAATTTCCTCTAGTTTCACCACTTTCGCAGCTTCTGCCATTTCCACACTCAATTCGACTCGACTATCTTGCATTAATAGTTTTCCGAGTCTGGTCTGGGCCTCGGCGACCTCACCTTCGCCTAATTCCTCTTCTTCAGCCTCATCCGAAGCTGAACTGAATCGATTCTTACCTTTTTTACGATTTTGATCGGTCTCTAATTTGGACCCTGCTCGTCCACCTGTGCCTTGACCTTCACCTTCTTCTTGTTCCTCGCCATCCTCCTCAGCTACGGACTCGAGCGGGTTTCTATCGCCTGAGACATCTTCAAACCTAAAGAACCGATCGAATGTGTTTTCAAAGGTTTCCTTCTCATCTGCCGTTTTAGGCAGTACCAGAGCGAGTGTGTTTTTCAGGAACTCACGATCACGATAGCCAGTGAGTTCCACCGCGTTCATTGCATCTAACGTCTCCGCTGGAGAGATGCGGACCTCGGCGTTTCGAAGGGTGGCTATAAAACTAGTGAGGGTTCGTTCCAACGGCGATCAGCTGTGGGTGAAGGAATACATCAGTGAATTATGAAACAATGAGCTTTGAGTACGAGTCATTAATTTCTGGCACTGACATACGCCTGAAGATTTCTGTGCAGTCTAATTTCAAAACTCATTGTTGGTCTGAACTCTAACGCATCAAAATCAGTTCTTGATAGCGTTATGAGTTAGGCTCGGAATCTCTTTGTCGATGTTGTCAATGTCTTCTTGAAACTTGAGGATGACATTTAACGTATCCCGAACTAAATCAGGATCGAGCGTTTCAGTATGTAGCAAGAGTAGGGTACGAGCCCAGTCAATAGTTTCACTTATTGCGGGTACTTTTTTGAGATCCAAATCTCTGAGTTCCTGTATGAACGAAACAAGCTGATGACGTAATTTTGGTGGAATCTCAGGTACTCTGGCGTGGATGATTTTCTGTTCTAACTCCACATCTGGGAATGGTATATAGAGATGGAGACATCTACGTTTAAGTGCGTCAGAAATTTCTCGAGTGTTATTACTCGTCAGAAAAACAATGGGCGGCTCCGCTCGAGCTTTAACCGTACCAATTTCTGGAATGGATACCTGATAGTCTGAGAGGATTTCCAAAAGTAGTGATTCGAACTCATGATCAGATTTGTCCACTTCATCGATTAGAAGCACACAGCCATCTTCCTCCTGGAGTGCTTTCAGGAGAGGTCTGGGTTCCATAAATTCTTCAGAAAAGAATATGTCACCAAACTCGTGCAACCGAGTGACTGACTCTTTAAATCCTTGTGCACCTTGGAGTACTTCGTCCAGAGTTTCTTTTAGAACCTGAGTGTAGAGTAGCTGCTTCCCGTATTTCCATTCGTAGATTGCCTTGGCTTCATCCAGGCCTTCGTAGCACTGAAGTCGAATCAGCGGAAGCTGAAACATGTCGGCAGTGGTTTTTGCCAGTTCGGTTTTTCCGACTCCTGGTGGACCTTCGATTAGCACAGGCTTTCGGAGATGGTACGCAAGGTACACCGCTGTAGCGATCTGATTACTGCATATGTACTTGTGCAGCTCGAAGTTATCTTTAAGTGAATCAACCGACTCGGTCAACTGATTAATGTCGGTCACATGTACCTCTATGAATTGCTGGTAGTGGGAATCAACGAACCACGTGTCTATAGGTTCCGAGGTTCTGGGTTACGCTTGTCAGCACTGACTTCTGCGGAAATCATCTGTGAGTCGGTGCAAGTGAATCAAGCACACTTCATAAACATTTTATTTTTTAATGCTTGGTAGAAGCAAAATACGCCTAGACATTAAATGTCGACGTGGTTAATCGTGGCTTCTATTGACCTTGGAAAACAGGTGACCTTTTCTCCATGAACGCAGCTACACCTTCCTTATGGTCGCTTGTTTGTCCGCATCGAAGGTGTGTCACAGCTTCACGTTCGAGCATAGTTTTGAAATCAACCATTGAAGATAGATTTACGTTCTCCTTCATCCATCGAAAACTCACGAGAGGACCATGAGCGATGCGTTCGGCTAATTCCTGTACTTGGTCATGGAAATTCTCAGCAGGAAGCACTCTGTTGACAAGCCCTATGTTCAATGCTTCATCTGCTTGAAAGATTTCAGGAAGAAAAAACAGTTCTTTCGCCTTTGCCTCGCCCAGTAGTCGCGTTAATTGCCAGGTCGTGCCAAAATCGCCGCCTAATCCAACATTTGCAAACGCAGTCCCAAACTTCGCTTTGTCAGATGCGATTCTCAGATCGCAAGATGCTGCAAGCCCTAGTCCAGCGCCAACTGCGTGACCGTTGACAGCAGCAATAGTCACTTTCGGCATCGAATGGAGTAAGAGTGGGAATCGGTGTCTATTGCGTTGGTGATCAATTGATTCTTCGTAGGTCTTCGGAGGCTCATTACCGCCACTCATATTGCTGACATCGCCGCCAGCACAAAACGCTCTACCAGCGCCAGTTAAAACAACTGCACCAATACCACGATCTTTTGTCGCGGCTTCCAGTCTCTCAATGATTGGGAACGACATCGTATCCCCGACTGGATTTAGTTTCTCGGGTATATTGAGGGTGATGGTAAGTACTTTGTTCTTTACTGAAAACAGCACATCGTCGGAGCTCATAGTCTCTCTTTCAATTTCAAATAGTGGGAAGTAGTCTAGATTCAGTGTAAATCAGTCTGGCTTACTTTTGACCTTCTCTTTGGCTTTTCTACGACCTTCTGCCAGTGGGTGCATGACTCCCGCGCCAGGTGGCCACGTACCTGGATCCGCTTTTACAAATCGACAAATGTGTTTGCCATGTTCCGACAGGTTATTCCACATTTCAAAAGGCATGGTTTTGGCAATGTGGCTTGACGACCACCAAGGAGCACCGTATTCCACGTCTGGTAACGATCTAACTTCCTTACTCAGATTAGGCGTTGCTCCGTGCCAACCACGATTGTCTCGAAACATTGCTGCACCCGCATCAGCTCCGACCAACGTAGACAAACGCATCCATGCAGGTTCCTGCGATGGAGGTGGTGGAGCGTGAGTTGCGGCATGAGTACCTGCGATTTGTCGAATAGGACCATTTTCATAGGTCAAATCACTCATCAAAAAATTTATTGTGATCAAAGGAGGTGTGAAATCCGTGACAAGCCTTTGTTCCACGAGACTTAATTGATTAGAACAATCACCTTTGAGCTTCACTCCTACTTGCTTTGCTTGTTTGATTCGTTCCGGAGATAACTGAAATGATTCCTGAATGTCTTGATGAAGATGCTGATATTCAATTGCACCAGGTAGACATAAATCTCCACCAGCTCCAATCACTGAATAGTCTGCGTTTCCGAATAGCCGAGTGAGGATGGGTGTGGTTGTGGGTAAATCCACCATGTTAGCCCAGACTGCGTCGTGGAGTAACTGCCGAGAAGCTGACGAAGTACCGTAACTGTATCGGTGTGGTAATCGGCCAGTCTCGGTGATGTACTTCCTACCTTTCGTTCCGGGGTATGAGAGTATTTCGCGAAGAATTCGTGTACTACCTTCACGAAATTCCTCGAGTCTTTTTTTAGACAGAATATCCCGAACGACCACAAAACCGTCGCGGAAGAACACATGAGCGATGCGGTCTAAGTCAGTTGGGTCACAAATATCGAGTCCGGTGAACCCGTTATGGTTCTTTAGATATTCACGGAGTTCTTGGATTTCTGGATGATCATATCGTCGAGCACTTGGTGCGTAGGGATCCTTGACTCCGAAACCGCGATTGGTCGGATTGAGGTTACCGAAGTCGTCCGTTGTCTCATTCGGTTGCGTTAACTCGCACCAACCTACACTCGTTTCACCACATACCCTTAGATCGTCGAGTTCTGTCATGAGCTCGATTCAGCAATACTTTTGAGGCTTAGAAAGGATCGTTTTCTTTGCTCGTTTTCGTTCTGCTGCGAGTGAGTGGTTAAAACCTGCCCCTGCGGGCCATACACCTGGTTCCTCATGTGTGAAACGGCAGATATGTTTTCCGTGGTCGGTCATCTGCTCCCAAATCTCATAAGGCATGGTTTTCCCTAATTTTGGTCCTGCGGTCCATGGTGCGCCATACTCAACGTTCGGCATTGATCGAATCTCTTTGCTTAAGTTTGGTGTTGCACCGTGCCAAGCTCGATTGTCGCGGAAAACACCAGCCCCCGCTGGTGCTCCAACAAGTGTCGACATCCGCATCCATTCAGGCTCTTCTTGAGGACTTGGAGGTGGTCGAACCGCCATGTGCGTTCCAGGAATCTGGCGAATGGGTCCATTTTCCCATGACAAATCACTCATCAGGAAGTTGATCGTGACGCATGGCGGCGTAACATCCGTAACTAGCCGTTTGGCGCGCATTGTCAGTTCTTCGGATTCCTCTTCCGTTTTCAGTTCAAAACCAATCTGTTCAGCCTGCTTACGTCTCGATTCAGGTATGTTGTGATGTTCATAAAGGTCCGTGTGCAGATGCTGATATTCCACTGCACCGGGTAGACACAGGTCTCCTCCTGCTCCTAGTACTACGTAATCTTTACTACCGAAAATCTTGGTCAGAAGCGGCGTTGTCGAGGGTAAATCGATCATGGATGCCCATGCCATATCATGCAATAGCTGTCGAGAGGCAGAAGAAGTGCCATAGCTGTACCGATGAGGGAGTCTGCCCGTTTCCGTTAGGTACTTTCTTTGACCTTTGCCACAAGGCTCGAGAATCTCCTGTAGAACCCGTGCACTACCTTCTCTAAAGATCTCCAGATGCTCCTCGTCAAGTAAGTCTTTGACCACGACAAATCCGTCGCGCCAAAAGATGGTCGCAGCCTTGTCAATCTCGTGAGGCTCACAAATATCTAGCTCATGGATTCCGTTGAACTTCTCTAATTTCTCACGTAAGGCTTCTACTTCTGGATGATCGTAGACCCTTGCACTGGGGGCACGAGGATCTTGGACACCGAAACCACGTTTTGCTGAGGGAATGTTGCCTTCCTCATCAAGTGTCTCGTTGATAGGAGTGTTTTCACACCACCCGACCGTCGTTTCACCGTAAACCTGTAAATTTTCTTCTCTCATTTTTTAATCAATGGCATAAGGAGGAGTAGAACTGCGGAAAATCAGTTTAAAGGATTTGTCATAAATTTGGGAAGGTCAGCAGTCGATTAGTCAGAATAATGGGTCGACTCCAAGAGTTATATGTGATTTCTCATTTACAATCATTTTGGGATTGAATAATCTGCTTGGGTTTTCGTTTAACCCAACCGTGCGACATCGTTCGCGACGAACCTATTTCTAGAGACAAGGGATTGAATAAAGGTCTATCATGCCAGAACCGAGAACTGAAGAGTGGCGAGATCTCGTCAAAGAAGATATCGTGGAGCCCAATCGTCGGATCATCGATACGCATCACCACCTATGGTCCACCCCTTCGTTCTGGGGTAAATATGAACTACCCGATTTGTGGAAGGATACAGGGTCCGGTCACAACATTGAAAAGACTGTGTTTATCGACTGTCGGTCAAACTATCGAAAAGATGGTCCGGAGCACTTAAGACCTATCGGTGAGACTGAATATGTAGCTCAGGTAGCAGCTGAGAGTGCTACCGATCCCGGTCAAGCAACAATCTCCGCCATAATCGGTCATGCCAATATGAACCTTGGCCGCGCAGTTGGCGAAGTTATGGAAGCGCACGAAGCCGCCGGGAACGGACTGTTCCGGGGCATACGTCACGCAGGACCTTCCGATACCACCGGCACGTTGACCAATGCCGGTAGTGGAAGACCTTGCCCATACACTGAACCCGCCTTTCAAGAGGGTGTGAGAACAATCGGTGAAATGGGATATACCTATGACACATGGCACTTTTTCCACCAGAACAAGGAATATCTGGAATTAGCGAAATCTGCACCTGGCACAACGATGATACTTGACCACTTTGGCACACCACTGGGTGTTGGTGCGTACGAAGGTAAACAAGATGAGATCTTTCCCATATGGGCCGCAGATATAGCGGAGATCGCTAAATGTCCGAATGTGGTCGCGAAACTAGGCGGCCTAGCGATGCCAGACAATGGTTTTGGCTGGGACCGTCGCGACACGCCACCCACCTCAGATGAATTCGCAGAGGCGCAACAACGATACTATCTTCACACCATAGAGTGCTTTGGTCCTGATAGGTGTATGTTTGAAAGTAATTTTCCGGTGGATAAACTGTCCATCTCCTATCAGGTCATGTGGAACGGGATGAAGAAAATCGTGGCAGATTTTTCTGAATCTGAGAAGGACGCAATGTTCTACACCAATGCAGAACGGGTATACAAACTTTGATTCACCGTGACAGATTCACGGGTCCGATGTAAGCACTGAGTCATTCATTTGCGAGTTGTTCAAAGTTTCGCATAGCACATATTTAAGAGATTTATCATGCTCCGTCGTCTGAACGCGATCATCTTGTTGACGATTGCTCCATTTGTAATGGGCAATCTCTGTCCTGAAGATTTTGGCACGTATACCCCCACGACTGAAGAAGTGGTACCTTACAAACACGGGTATGCATTTCTGAAAGAACCGAATATGCCGCCGGATTACCCCCATTTGAACTATGTAAATCCGGATGCTCCAAAAGGTGGAACGATGCGGCTACCTCAGATGGGAAACTGGGATAGTTTCAATCCAGTTCCGGAACGCGGTAGAGTCGCTGCAGGATTGTCTGTGGCTGGTCCTACTGACAATTTGCTCTACGACGCACTGATGGACTACGTATCCGATGAAAACTCGGCGATTTACGGAGTCGTTGCAGAAGGTATCGCCATCCCCGAAGATCGAAGTTGGATTGGGTTTAAGATCAGAACTGAAGCGCGGTGGCACGACGGAAAACCTATCTCGGTCGACGATTTGGTATTCAGTTTTCATGTGTATCGATGTCTGTCCAATCCAGCTATTCTTAATCCACTGTTGCCGTTTACCGCGATTGAAGTACTGAATGAGCGCGAGGTCCGATATCATGTCGATCCAGAATACGCGTCCAATCCTCTCTTACCGATGCGCATCAGTACGTTAGCGATATTGCCAAAGCACTACTGGGAAGAACGCGATATTACCCTGACCACGGTTGAGCCGCCGTTAGGTTCGGGTCCCTACGAGGTAGGTGACTATTACGTAGGGCAACGACTGTATTACAAACGAAGAGACGATTACTGGGCAAAGGATTTACCAATCTACCGAGGTCGATACAACTTTGATGTGGTTAAGTTCGATTATTTTCGGGATGACCAAGTTCAGACAGAGGCGTTGAAAGGCAATGTCATCGACGTACATGTCGAAAATCTCCCTAGGTTATGGGAGACCGCGTACAACTTCCGACCTACAGAATTAGGTATTTTCAAGAAAGACTATGTCCCGCAGATGAGACCGGCTGGGTTATGGTGGCCGTTGTTTTGGAATCTAGAGCAGAAACGATTTCAGGATGTGCGGGTACGAGAAGCGCTTTGGCTCCTAAACGATTTTGTGTGGTTAAACAAGCGTAATTTCGATTTCTACGGAGTCGCGAAGAGTTTCTTCCACGGGTCACCTTTTTATCATGCTAAGGGATTGCCCGATGAATTGGAACTAAGGTACTTGGAACCGATACGCGACCTGGTTCCTCCTCGCGTGTTTACGCAGGCATATGAACCACCGCCTAACCAAGGAGAGGGATGGGATCGATCGACGCTTGTTCGCGCACAGCAGTTACTTAAAGAAGCAGGATGGGTAATTGAGGACAATCGGCTAGTTCACTCAGAGACTAAGGAACCTTTCCACATTCGAATGGTTGCCGTATCACCCGCGCTCGGAAGTTCGTTTATTCATTATGGTAAGGTTCTAGAGCGCGTAGGTATTTCATCCTCTATTAAGTCACCTGAAATCTCAAATTGGTTGTCACGGATGCGTACTGGAGATTTCGACGGTGGTGCAATTTGGTTCTTACCGGACAATACGCCTACCACAACAATCTACAACTTTTTCTCCAGTGAGTTAGTAGATCAGCCTTACAGTTCAAACTGGGCAAACATTGCAGATCCGGCCGTGGATTACTTGATAACGGCTATTAAGGAAGCAACAGAATTTGACGAGTATGCCGCGGCGATTCGAGCTTTGGATCGAGTTTTACTTTGGAATTTCTATTTCGTTCCGGGGATGGCCAAAACAAAGGTTGGAATCGCATATTGGAATAAGTTCGGCCAACCTGAACCGCAGCCACTGACACGCATCGTATCTCACACTGACCTGTGGTGGTGGGACGACGCGCGAGCCAAGGCGGTTGACGACTATATGGGGAATTAACCATGCTCCATTACATCCTTCGCCGACTCATCCTGATCCCTATTACTCTGTTCGGGATCATGCTGATCAATTTTGTAATCATCCAATTTGCACCAGGTGGACCCGTCGAACAAGCGATAGCACAGTTCACGGGACTCAGCATGTCCACTACGGCAAGTATTTCAACCGCCGAAAGCATGGGTCCATCCAACGAATCTGGGTATGAAGGAGGATCTGGCTTAGATCCGGCTTTTATCGAGAAAATCGAAAAACATTTTGGTTTTGATAAACCTCCTCATGAGCGATTTTTTCTGATGCTGAAAAGTTACGCGATGCTTGATTTTGGTACGAGCTATTATCAGGATCGACCAGTCATCGAAATCATCGCTGAACGTCTGCCGGTATCCATTTCGCTGGGATTGTGTTCGATGTTCTTGATTTACACAATCTCTGTCCCGCTCGGAATCGCTAAGGCGGTTCGAGACGGCTCAAAGTTCGACATTTATACAAGTGGCGTAATCTTCACCGCTTACGCAATCCCTCAGTTCCTGTTTGCGATCATTTTCATTGTATTTCTTGCCGGTGGGGAATGGTTAAATCTGTTCCCGATGCGAAATCTGACTTCCGATGGTTTTGTAGATATGCCGTTTTGGGACCAGTTGTCTGATCTACTCTGGCATTTGGTATTGCCGGTGATTGCGTTGGCACTTGGAGGCTTTGCGACTCTCACGATGCTCACTAAGAACTGCTTTTTGGAGGAGTTGAGTAAGCAGTTTGTCTTGACGGCAAGGGCGAAAGGTCTAAAAGAAACTCGAGTCCTCTTTGGGCATGTTTTCCGAAATGCCATGCTCATTATCATTGCAGGTTTTCCAGCTGCATTCATCGGAATTTTGTTCACTGGTGCGTTGTTGATAGAGGTCATATTCTCAATTGATGGCATTGGATTACTCGGTTATGAAGCAGTCGTTGTCAGAGACTATCCGATCCTATTTGCAACGCTCTTCGTATTCAGTCTCGTAGGACTTTTCCTACAGCTAGTCGGCGACATGATGTATGTGATAGTCGATCCGCGTATTGACTTTGAGAGACGTTAGCATGTCTCCGCTAAATCAGCGCCGTTGGCAGAATTTCAAGAAGAACAGA
>MPMU01000060.1 GCA_002238665.1 Gammaproteobacteria bacterium bin55 | reverse complement strand
AAAGTGTTCCGCCGTATTTGGGACGTCAGAGTTGCAACACGCCGGGCTTGCTCATCTTCAGACAATTGGTCGAACGGACTCTGCTCACTAAGTAACGACATCGCCTCCCGATGCAATACATCGGCTGTCCACTCCGGTGCTAGGTAACTACCCTGACCCCAAAATGAACCCATTTCCATGCCGCCAAGTCGACGCCAGACATCTCGACCAGCATGTATGTCTGAGTCGTTAAAGACGACTGCATTCGTGTCCTCGACGATTACTTCAGAAGGAAGTGGAGGTGCAAGTTGGAAGGCTCGACTCCCAACTAGTAATAGCGCGCCGAACATCACGGCGAGCAGGGCAATGAACAATACCCACAATCGCCCAATCGTAAAGGTCTGACGATAATGCATGGTAACCCCTTGCTAACAAACCAAGTCTGTCAATTGTATTGAGTTTTTTTAAGGCATTCTCAAGCCCGTTTAGTAGCAAATAATCAATCCTTACTACCCTACCCTAGTCGAGATGTTCAGACCTAGATTGCTAACTCAGCTAGGCGTTCTTGATAGCGAGATTTGTCCTTTTCAGTCTTGGCGCGAATCAATGCTCTTCTGAGATTTTTCCTGGCACTAGTGTAATCGCCAAGCTGGGTTTGCGAATGGGCCATTAGTTCGAATATTCTCGGATCGTCCTTCCTCATCGAAAGAACTCGCTCGAGGTGTACCAGAGTCTCACGATGTTGCTTTCGGTCCGAAGCTAATTGCGCTAGAGCAAAGTGGTAATACGGGTTTTGGCCTCTGAGAATGGATATTCTCGACCTTAGTTGATTAGCAAGTTCGGTATTGCCCAGTCTGGAATAAACAATCTGCAGGCTTGAAAGCGCGGCGGTATTCTGGTCATCTAATCTAAGTGCATGTAGATTTGCCAATTTCGCACTTTCCAGATCATCTTGCATCAAGTGGTACGTGCCTAAATTCACCCATAACGCAGGATTACTCGGGTCTACATCGATCGCAGTCCTGATATGCGAAAAAGCGTTCACGTAATCATCCTCCATCAGAAAATCAATACCTAGATTGTTGAGGAATAGAGCTGTCGCCCGCTCATCAGATATGACTCTCGCCGAACGGTTGTCGGCCTGTAACGTATTGAAATCAATGACTATATATCTACCATGTAAGCGACTATCTACTTCTTGGACTAGGACATTTACGTGTTGTTGGTTCTGAAGTATGCCATTCTCGCCATCGTATGAAACAGCATCTGGAACAATCTGAAACTGCGCATCAATCCCTGCGGCGCGAGCGAGAGCGACGAACATGCTCGTAAACGCTAGACAGTTACCGCGCTTTCGTTCAAATGTCTCTTTGGCAGTCAATGTCAGTTTTGGTGCATAGGTCCCTTCATAGTAGCCAGCCGAGACTAGCTTGTCAATCAGCGAGCCGACTCTTCGACGTACATCATCTGATGAGCGAACCGTTAGGGGGATGAAATCCAACATCTCTGGGGTGATTTCCAAGATGTCAGGGATCAGCACCGGGTCGTCTACGACATGTTTATTAACATTGGAGACAAATTCGTCCACTTGCTCTTCGGTTGCTAAAAGGGACATGGTTTCGGCAAAGTTTGGAAGTACTCTCGAAGTGCTAGTACACCCCAAAGTACCCACTATGAGTGTGGCAAGAACCAGCATCCGAAAGTTAGTTCTCATCCTGAGCCTATGCACCATTAGCTTTGTTGCTGTTGTAAGTGTTGGTGCCAAAAAAGATGCATATCCGTTTGGTGACCATGACAGTTACGTGACTTCGGCAACAGAATTTGCCGGTTGGAATGACTTCCTAGAACGCTCGAAGGATCAGGAAGCTGAAGTCCAGCAGTGTGTGCAATCGAAGGAATCATGCCAAAGACATCTGCGGTCGCTTAGAGTAATCCTCCAGAGCGCTGCGTCTCTCGAACCAATGCAACAAGTGAAGCTTGTCAATCGATATGTGAACAGATTCGGGAAACACAGATACAAGAAAGACAAGCAGATTTCCATACCGACCGAAAAGGGTAACTTCAGAATTCGACATGACTGGGTCACGCTGAGCGAGTTCCTTAAGCGTGGTGGTGATTGCGAAGACTATGCAACCACCAAGTATCAGATTCTGAGAATTCTTGGTATGCCGGCTGAAGATCTGAGAATTGTTATTGCCTATGATCGATTTGAGCGTGAGTACCACGGTTTAGTTGCGGTTCGACTAGAAAACAATGAGTCCTTTCTGTTAGACACGGATAATCGCATCTACGCACGACAACCTACACGATACAGGTACATATTTTCTCTGAATGAAGATGCGATCTGGGACCACGACATTAAGTCGATTCGAGTGCCTCGGAGCTTGGCAAATCGTTTCAAGCAGTAGTATCTCGTTGTCTGCGGGCCTCAAAAACTAAAACAGTTGCGGCCATTGCCGCATTGATTGAGTTTCCTTGACCTTTTGTCGGCAGACTCAGTTGTGCATCGGTATTGTCAAGGACTGCTGGAGGGATCCCACCATGTTCGCCACCAATCAGTATGGCGCATTTTTTCGTAAAGTCGTATTTGGCGTAAGGTGTGATTGCTGCTGGACTAGCACCTACTAGCTCAATTGAATGGCGTTGCATCCACTTAAGCAACGAGTCCAGTTTTGTTACCGCAAACGGTACCGAGAATATCGTTCCTATGCTTGCGCGTATCGTGTTGGGATTAAAAACATCGGTAACGGAATCGCAGACAACAATGCCGTCTACGCCAACAGCATCGCCGGACCTAAACATGCTTCCGAGGTTACCAGGTTTCTCTATGCCTTGCGCAATAAGGAACAAACCGTTTTCAGGGACTTTCAAGGTGTCTAAACGACTTGGGGGTTGACTGACGACACTGACTAAGCCGCCGCTCTTTTCTCTGTAGGCGAGTTTCGAAAACGCGGTTGTAGAGAGTTCTACAAGATCTACGCCTTCACGTTGTCTTAAGCTGTCAAGGATTGATGCCGAATCTGTATTTTCCGTGACGATTTCAGAGCAATACCAGCATGCTTCGATTTGAAAAGAAGAATCTAGTAGGCGTCGATGCTCATCAATACCCTCTACGAGGAATTTCTGGAATTCATCCCTTTTGCGTTTCTGGTGTAAAGTCCGTAAAAACTTGAGCTGAGGATTTTGCGCGCTAGTGATCAGCACCTACGAAATACCCACGTAATATGGGTATATCCACTGGTAGAAGCGGTAGGAGCTAATTTTTTATCCACGGAGATGGATAGCTCCTACCCTAATAGTTCTATTTATGTTTGTACCACTCGTTTTCGCGGAATAGACCATCTCTCCAACCCAGAGCATCCTTGAGTCCATCGTTACGGATGTGATCTTGCCACTCATAACTAAATCCGGTCATCTGCCCTGCGGCGTCTAAATCTGTACTGCTTCGAACGGATGAGTAGATACCCATGTTCTCATAAAAACGGTTCATATTAAGTTTGAGAATCGCTAGATGGTCCGCTGACATGGTTGCAAGTCGGTCTGCAAAAGCAACGGTTCGAGCTTCAAGCTCTTCCTTCGGCCATGAATAGTTAATCATGCCGATTTCTTCAGCTTCTGTACCTGACACGTTTTCACCTGTATAGTACAGTTCCTTCGCCTTGCGCATACCGATAACCAATGGCCAAATCACTCCCGTACGGGAGGTTCCGAGGCCTCTGAGACCCGGATGCCCGATCTGACAATCGTCAGCGGCGGTCACTAGATCAGCCATCATCGCTAACTCGCAGCCACCCGCCAGACAATAACCATGTAATTGAGCAATAGTCACCTTCGCCATGTTCCAGAAATACATGTGAATGTCGGTGATCTGTTGCATACCCGTTCGAATACCCATCACCAGTCGTCGACCCTTTGAATCAACACTCTTATGGCGTCTTACCACGGCATCGGCACCTGATCCCGAAGCAGGTGCGAGATCATAGCCTGAACTGAATGCTCGCCCAGCACCACGTAGGATAATCACTCGTATCGAATCATCGGCTTCCATGTCATGGAGGGCTTCGTTTAGCTCAAAAAGCAATTCTTGAGAAAGGCAATTCAGTTTCTCGGGACGGTTTAGTGTGATGATGCCTACTCGATCATCGGTACCTGCTCGATCGATCAATAGATTGTGAAAATCTGCCATGAATTTCTCCTGTTTTGCCTCTATCCCGTGCTTGGCTAGCGGTACTTGGGGCTTTGGTGTGTACGATTAATTTGCGAATACATTGTAATTTGTTGCAGTAGCATCCATCCAAAATCAGGAGCTGTTATGTCGAACGAACTGAATACAAGCCGAAGAAAGTTTCTTGGCTATACCGCTGCAACAGGTGTGGCAGGAGGACTAGCTACGCTACCAACAACACGCGCCAGCGATACCGACGCGATTCCAGAGGTACGGAACTACCATCGATTAGGGCGAACCGGCTTGGAAATTTCCGATGTCTCCATGGGAACGAGCTCTTTGAGACTTGGGCAGGAAAGCTTGGTGGACTATGCGCTCGATCGAGGCATTAATTACTTCGATTCGGCTCATTCCTACGCAAGAGGTCAATCGGAGCAAACGCTTGGAAAAGCACTGAAAGGCAAGCGAGATTCGGTCTATATTGTTTCCAAGGCTATGACTGAACCGACGGCTAGTGTTGATTGGCTGATGAATCATCTCAATACTTCGTTGAAACGGCTACAGACTGATTATGTCGATGTTTATATGTGCCATGCGGTCAATGACCTGGCGCGTATCAAGTCCCCAGATTGGTTGGAATTTCTGACTCGGGCAAAAGAACAAGGCAAGATCAGATTCTCGGGTATGTCTGGGCATGCAGGTAATTTGGCAGAGTGCCTGGACTATGGGTTAGAACAGGATTGGACCGATGTTGTGCTTGTGGCTTATAACTTCGGTGAGGATCCAGCGTTCTACGAAAAATTCCTTAGAAATCAGGACTGGGTTCAGACTCAACCCGAGATTCCCCGGCTTCTAAAGAAAGCCAAGGCAAATGACGTAGGTGTGACCGTCATGAAAACTCTGAGGGGAGCTCGCCTCAACGATCTTCGGGATTACGAAACTGAAGGCGGCACCATGGCACAGGCGGCACTCCGTTGGGTATTGTCGAACGCGGATGTCGACGTGGCAGTGATTACGATGAAAGAACAGGAACAGGTCGATGAGTTTTTAGGTGCATCTGGTGCAGATAGACTGACATCTGCAGATACTGATTTGCTCGAACGATACTACGCGTTGAACAGCGCTACCTACTGTCGACCGAACTGCGGTGAGTGCTTGTCTTCCTGTCCTTATGGGGTCGAGATCAATGAAGTTTTGAGGACTCGAATGTATGCAGTCGATTACCACGATTTGCAGTTTGCCAGAGAAGAGTATGGAATGATCGCCACCAACGGACAAGCCTGTCTTTCATGTTCTGGTGAACCTTGCCAAAGTGCTTGTAACTATGGTGTACAGATTGATAAAGTCTGTGGTCCAACCCACTCTCTGCTTACGTGATTGACGACGAAAAATCTCTCGAATCAGAAAGAAAAGTACTTCTATATGAGTGCTTTAGCGGTATTTCAGGAGATATGCACTTAGGTGCGTTAATTGATGTTGGTGTTCCAGAATCGCACCTTCGGGATGAACTTGATAAGCTCCAGCTAAGCAGTGAGTTCGATCTTCAGGTCAAGAAGGCGAAAAAGCAAGGCATCTCTGGAACCTATGTCAATGTTGCCTTGACCTCAACGAAAAGCTCTCCGCACCGTAGACTGAAAGATATAGAGGAAATCTATCAACGATCTTCTCTTTCAGACTCCACACTGCAAAGGTGTCTGAAGATGTTCACCAATCTAGCTGAGGTAGAAGCGAAGGTCCACAATGTCAGTGTGCAAGAGATTCACTTCCACGAAGTGGGAGCTGTGGATGCGATCGTCGATATTACTGCTGCTGCAATAGGATTGGAGTATCTCAATCCGGATGTCATTCAAGGTACGCCCGTGGAATTGGGAAGCGGCTGGGTGAAATGCGCTCATGGTCTCATGCCTGTACCCGCCCCTGCTACGGCAGAACTCCTCGTGGATGTTCCCACTCAAAGAGATGGTGTGAAAGGAGAGGCTACTACGCCAACAGGTGCGACGATCCTAAAGAGCAATGTGCAATCATGGAGTTCACCCTACCCTGTCGAAATGAAGAAGGTTGGTTATGGAATTGGGTACAAAGACTTTGAGAGACCCAATGTTCTCCGTCTCTCTCTCGGAACTATTTCCGAGAGCGTTCAGATTGAATCGAATCGACTGATCGAATGTAACGTGGACGATATGAGTCCAGAAGCGTTTGAACCTCTGTTCGATCGACTGTTTGAGAAAGGTGCAAAGGATGTGTTCATAAGCCCCATTACGATGAAACGCTCCAGATTAGGCACCAAGGTATCCGTTCTGTGTGACATAACTCAAGAGAAGTCATTGATCAACTGCCTTTTCGAGAACTCTTCAACCATTGGCGTGCGCATATCCAGTGTTGAAAAACAGATGCTCGCGCGGGAAATCAAGAAAGCACATACGCGTTATGGCGACGTCCAGGTGAAAGTAAGCCGACTGCCAGATGGTTCATTCAGGTGGAAATCCGAGCACAGGGATGTCGCAAAGATTGCTGAACAGCAGAAAATACCTTACATCCGGGTAAAGGATGAAATAGACCAAGATATCGCTGCTGATTTTGATTCAGTGAAGAAATCGATTCAATGGTTGAATTGATTGTTGGCAAAATCGTCGACTTGATTGACTAAAGAAATGGACTTACAGGAGCTACTAGAGAAGTTCAAGGACGGTGAATTTACCGTAGAGGAAGCTCAAAAGCTCATCAATCTCTCTCACCTAGAGAGAACTGAGGCGGTCACAATAGACCACGAACGAGAAGCACGTACAGGAATTCCTGAAGTCATCTACGGGCTGCACAAAACCGCAGATCAGATTAAACAGGCATTTCGAGCGATCGTAAGCAATGGGAATAACGTTCTTGCCACACGTATATCTTCAACCGTTTATGAGGAACTAATACCTGAATTTCCACGGGTTAAATACTCGGAAGTGGCTCAGTTAGCCATGTTAATCCAAAAACCCGTTGAGGAAGTGAGAACCACTGTAGGTGTGGTGACCGCTGGTACCAGCGATATTCAGGTCGCTGAGGAAGCAGCCCTAACTGCTGAGTTTTTTGGGAGTAAAGTCGTGAGAGTCAACGACGTTGGCGTGGCTGGAATACATCGACTCATGTCTCGAATCGAATTGCTGAGATCTTGTAAAGTGCTCGTTGTTGTTGCCGGCATGGAAGGAGCGCTCCCAAGTGTCGTAGGCGGTCTTGTGGAATGTCCGGTCATCGCTGTTCCAACCAGTGTCGGCTACGGCGCCGCGTTGAATGGATTCACTGCACTATTTGGCATGCTTACAAGTTGTGCTTCTGGTGTTGGGGTGGTTAATATAGATAATGGTTTTGGTGCTGGACTACTTGCACACAAAATAAACCGACTATGAATACCGACTTGACTGAAATTCAGCTGGATTTACATGCCAAAGACAAGGCTCTACGCGCCGAGATAAGGACCTATGGAAGCGCGCTTGTTGCTTGGTCTGGTGGCGTGGACAGTACCTTGGTAGCGGTGGTAGCCTCGCAAGAATTGGGTAAGAACGCCGTTTCCGTTACATCTGCCTCAGTAAGTCTCAAACGAAGTGACTTGGAGCTGACTAAATCTCTGGCTGAAGATCTCGGTTTAAATCACAGGGTTATCTTGACTGATGAGATTACCAAGTCCGAATACCGAGCAAACCCGATCAATAGATGCTTCTACTGCAAGACCTCCCTTTACTCACATCTAGAAGATCTAGGGAAAGAACTGAAGATTGACACGATATTGAATGGGACGAACATCGATGATCTCGTTGACCATCGTCCTGGCTTAATCGCCGCGGACAACTTCAAAGTCCGGTCTCCACTCGCAGATCATGGATTCACTAAAGCAGATATACGTGCATTAGCAGATCATCTCCGTCTACCTAACGCCCAAAAACCGCAAGCAGCCTGCCTTGCTAGCCGCGTGCCCTACGGCTCTCACATTACATCCTCTATTTTGAGGCAAATTGAGAGCGCTGAAGGTGTTCTGGAGAAGTACGGATTTACGCAATTCCGCGTCCGCCATCATGATGATGTAGCCCGCCTAGAAATCGTTCGGGAGGAAATGAATCGAGCGATTGAACTTGCAGATGACCTCCAAGCCGAAATCAAGTCCCTTGGCTATCGGTTTGTCGCTTTGGAATTGGGTGGATTTCGAAGTGGTTCTATGAACGAAGGAATCATTCAGATCAAGACCGTTTAACTCCGTTGGAACTCGGAGAACAGCCTTGTAGGCATTCTTTTACTCAATCAGTTATTCTGCGCCTTCTTATATCGCACACCTGTGGCTTTCGGCGAGTCTATTCCACATGCAGTTGAAGATTTTTCTTCGCCGTATCAGTCGAATCGTTCGACCACAAGGACATGTGTTTTTCGGTTGGTGGATCGTGCTGTCGTCGACCGGAATCCAGTTCATGTCTGGCCTGATGTGGATGCACTCCTATGGTGCCTATGTGGTACTACTCCAAGAGGAATTTGGTTGGAGTTCGGTTATGGTTGCTGGTGCGTTCACCCTCACTCGAATAGAGAGTGGCTTACTCGGACCTATACAAGGTTGGCTGACTGACAGATACGGACCACGCCTCATCCTAATCATCGGTAACGTGATTTTTGCTCTGGGATTTATGGGCCTGGCGTTTATCAACAACCTGCTCACATTCTATCTCATGGTGGTAGTCATTGCGATCGGCGGCAGTCTGGGTGGTTTCGCGACACTAATGGTTTCCATCGTACATTGGTTCAATCGACATAGATCTAAGGCAGTTGCGACTTCACAACTTGGATTTTCGCTTGGTGGACTTGCAGTACCACTTCTGATCTTCTGCTTCGAGACGATCGGTTGGCGGTATACCGCGTTCCTTTCTGGTTTCGTCATTTTGCTGGTTGCCGTGCCCTGCTCAATCCTAATCAGACATAAACCCGAACTCTATGATCTGACGGTGGATGGAAAACTCGACATTGAATTTGGAGATCGAGTTCGGCAAAAGGAAGAGCCACCTCATTTCACTGCAAGAGAGGCGTTGCGAACCAGTGCCTTTTGGTTGCTATCGATTGGGCATGCATTGGCTTTGCTTACTGTTTCCACTGTAATGGTCCACTTGATCCCGCATCTCACGAGGACAGTCGACTTTAGCCTCACTCAAGCGGGTTTGATCGTCGCGCTTATGACGGGTTGTCAGATGGCGGGCCAGGTAGTTGGTGGTTATTTAGGCGATCGAATTGAAAAACGTCTTCTTTGTTGTTTTTGTCTTGGACTACATGCCTTGGGAATGTTTCTCGTCGCGTTCGCTACAGGTCCATGGATGGTCATCGCATTTGCACTCTCACATGGACTTGGTTGGGGTATTCGAGCGCCTCTCATCGTCGCAATTCGGGCGGATTATTTTGGACCCACATCGTTCGGAACTATTCTTGGCTTCTCGTCGATGATCATGATGTTTGGCATGGCGATTGGACCACTGATTACGGGATTCATCTATGACGTCACTGGCAGTTATCGCTTAGGATTCACAATAATGGCTGGTTCGGCGATCCTAGGTGCTGTGTTTTTCTATCTAGCGAAAAAGCCCCATCGCCCACCACCAAGAAGACCTAGCCTTAAAGACAACCTAGTAAAGGAACCGGAAGCTGTATGCGCATCCTGAGTTGGAACATTAATGGACTACGAGCCTGGGTAAAAAAGGGTTGTCTCGATTTTCTGGATGAATCTGACGCAGATGTGGTTTGCGTACAAGAAACAAGAGTTACTGAAGAGCAACTGCCAAAGGAAGTTCGCGAACTGGATGGGTGGAAATTTCATCTGTTTGCAGCCTCTCCCGAGGTCAAGAAAGGTTATTCTGGCGTTGGGATATTCTCTAAGGCGGAACCTGACGAAGTTCAAACAGATGTACTAGGGACAGAGTTCGACCAGGAAGGTAGATTCCTCGTCGCCCGGTTTGGGCATCTTTCAATTGCGTCTATCTACTTCCCTAATGGGAGTGGAAAGAATCGAGACAATAGTCGAGTGGATTACAAACTGGACTTCTACCGAGCGGCAGAAGAGCACTTACAAGGACTGATTAAATCAGGACCCGTTTTGGTTACTGGCGACTTAAATACTGCTCATAAGAGCATAGACCTCGCCCGACCGAAGGGCAATGAAGATACGAGCGGATTTCTACCTAGTGAGCGAGAGGAAATCGACCGTTGGATATCGTTGGGTTGGGTCGACACATTCAGATCTTTCCATCCGAATGAACCTGAACACTACACCTGGTGGCGTCAATGGGGTGGCGCTAGAGAACACAACGTGGGATGGCGAATAGACTATATCTTGGCATCAGCGAATGCGTCCGCACTGCTGTCCGATGCTTTCATTCTGCCCGACGTTTTAGGCTCGGACCACTGTCCGATTGGGGTGGATCTCAATTACGTCTAGTACCTACGGAAGAGGACTAAGCCTTATTGGCTAATCAACCTTCAACATGGACACCTAGTTGTCGATCATCCACCCCTGGATGGACAAACGAGACTCTCGTCTCTTTGATTGAAGAGGTGTTAACCTGTTGCGGCACCTGGCCGGTTTTGAATCCGTCGAATCAACTCGGCAATTTGATCTGCATTCTTAATTCGATGTCGACTTTGTGCGCTTAACGGTGGTTTGCCCGCGAATCGAGCAGAAACACTAGCGCTTGATTTTCGTCGAGCCTCTAGCTGTTCTTGCGCCCATTGCTGGTCTCGTTGCTGTGCTTCCTGATATCCATCCTGGGTTCTCGGGAAATAGGCTTGTCTTAGTTGGCCGTTGATCGACCGTGCTACTCGGTAACTTTGGTAAGTCCCTTGCTGATGTTCATACACACTCATTTATCTAACTCCCTGTCTGAATAAATGATTACAAGGATTTTATACACAAAGCACATCTCCCAACAAAACTCCGCTTCAAGAAACTCACGAAAATTCAGCTACCATGCGGTTTTTGAATGAATTAAAACTTTTGCCAAAAGCTGATCTGAATAGTGTGAACCGTAAGTTCCATATTCGTGCTAACAAGCAATGAAACTTTGCACTAACAAGAAATCAAGCACCTGCTAACTGCAGTTTTTCGGCAACGAACTGCTAAAATCGAAAGCCACGTCATCCATGTGTCGGAACCAATATGACTAAACGAAGAACCTTCCTAAAGCAATTAGCCGTCGTCGGTGTTGGGAGTAAGGCCCTACTCTCCTCTGGGTCCATTAAGGCAGCTGTAGAAAGCGCCGATGCGAGTCGTGTAAAAGACTGGCCGCAAATGTCGTATAAAGTGCTTGGCCGAACGGGATTCAATGCAAGTCGGTTGGTGTATGGATGTGGCGCTGCCCTGAGTCGAAAACGAGCGGATCGAACGTTAAATCAAGCATTCGATCACGGTGTGAATGTCTACGACGTAGGAACTAGTCGATATTACGGAGACGCACAGAAAAATCTCGCTGATTTTGCGTCAGGTCATAAGGACGATGTATTTCTAATCACCAAAGATTTTGTTGATCTAGATCGCGATGACGATCCATCTGCTGAGGAAACCAAACAAGCCGCTGACCAGTGGATTGCACGATTGGACAAATGTTTGACTGAACTCAAGGTTGAACATGTCGATGCCTATTACATAATGGGTGCGAATAACCCCAATCTCATTGATCGAGAAGAGTTCTACAACGCATTTTTGTCAGCTAAGGAAGCGGGCAAGGTTTCTTTCTTTGGATTCTCGAGCCATGATCGAGCAGAGCAACTGCTTCTCAAGGCATCGGATACTGGTTGGTACGATTTAGCCATGATTGCGATAACTCCTGGTGGTTGGTATGACTGGGAGAGTAAGGACTTGCTGAAGAATACTCCTGATCTTAAAGGTCTGCAACCTGTTCTAAAAAAAGCACGCGATGCTGGTATAGGGCTAGTTGGAATGAAAGCCGCAAGAATTCTCGCATCGCGGTGGTTCGGCGGTAGAGAACAGGCGAAAATGTTCGACAATCTTTACAGTGAAGAACTCATGAAGATGAATCTATCGACATTTCAGCGTAGTTATGGCTACGTTCTTGCACATGGAGTCGACGTGATCAACGCCGATATTCAGAGTTTCGATATCCTTGAAGAGAATTACGTAGCGGCTGCCAGCGTTAGTCGTCTAGCCTAGCGCTAGATCGGTAGCAGCTCAGCTAAATTGCTTGAGCTGTTGTTGAATGAAGTCCCAGATGTAGCCTTCACACTCGGTGGTTGCTTCTGAATCTTGGTAAGCGAACCCGTGTGGTAGCCCAGGCATAAATCGATAGTCCACACTTCCGTTAGCTTGTTGGTAAGCGCGAAGTAGATCGAGAGTCATCTCCTGTGGTACGTTAGCGTCTTCTCCTGGTTGAACAATCATTGCGGGTGGTAGATGACTGTGTTGAGCAACCTCAAGAATATGCTGAATGCTTGCTTCGTGCATCTGGTCAACACCCGTGAAATATCCGTTGTGAGCATGCAGTAGTTCGGGTCGATTAGTGTCTATTGCATGATGGTATCGGTACAGTGGATTTGATACTGGCCACAACGCTATCACGTAAGACACGGCAGCAGATTGGATACTCCCTTCGTCTCTTCTAATGTAGTGGGTAGTTTTGTGGAACTCGTGATCTGGCTGAAGAGCAACAAAGAGAACCAAGTGTCCGCCAGATGAACTTCCTATCAGACCGATTTTGTCCCGTGCAATACCCCACTCTTCTGCCTGACTCTTGACAAACCTAATTCCGGCGGCAATGTCTGCAGACGCTGTTGGGTGTTGGAAGACAGGACCACATCTGAAGTCGAGCGATGCGACCACCATGCCCCGTTTGGCTAATGCATCGTTTAAAACGTACGGACTCAAGCGGTCATTTGCGGTCCAAGCGCCACCATGAACCATCACGATGCCGTGTCCGTTTGGTCTGTCCGGCAGATACAGAGTCAATAGCAGACTGTAGTCTTTTGATCGGGCAAACTCAATGTCTTGAACTTTCATTCGGCGACCTGGGAACTAGGGGACAATCTGACTGAGTGGATTTGAGAATCTAGCGGAAAATAGTTCAGTCATGTTCAAAAGTTAATTCTGCAATGCCGATTGCCGATTCACCACCACCTGCGTAGAGTAGATATACCCTATCCCCTTCTACATAGATGGCGGGGTCTCGTAATTGATTCACAACGCCATAGGCAACACTACGCACGGAAGGTTCTAGAGGTTCTTCGGAACCCTCCCAGCGCTGTTCGGGTCTTAACAGGACTCCATGGTTATTTTGAACAAGCATGTCCAACCCAAGGTTCAAATCGAACCAGCTAACTTTGATACTCTCTTGAACCTCGCCGACTTGCGTCCAGAAAACGTAGAGATAATTCTGATTCAGACACAATGCCATGTGACGGCAATCGGGATTGAAAAACCGAGCCTTTTGCTCGAAAGGTCCAAACCAACTCTTGGCTGAATATAGTCTTCCCGGCATGGTAGTTGCGATGAAGTTTCCTGCACAAGGGAGAACTCTGAGATAACTTGGACCCAGAATATCTTGGTTTGCATGAAAATCAATTCCGTTGTCGGATGTTGCGCACCTACTTACCTGCACTCCGTAATCTTCAAGGCCATGAAAATACATGACAATCTTCTGTTCTTCATCGTCTACATGCACGTCTGGGCTTGCAATGTGGGTTTCCGATCGTTCGTATTGGACGCTATGCAACAAATTTTTAGGCGTAGCTACATCCCCGATCTCCTCTTCAGGTGCAAGTTCTGTCGGAAAACCAGAATCTTCCAGCTGTAATGCGCCGGACCTGTGGATCGTCCAAGGTCCTGTGAGTCGATCAGCATAAGCCAAACGAATGTACTTGCCTTTGTGGTCCGCGAAGTACAGGTAATACTGTCCCAGAGGATTGGTGACCCAAGACGGCACCTTAATCAGTGAAGGACCCTGTATATTCTCACCAATGCTCCCATCGAGTTCGGCATGAATAATTGGTTCATCAAGTAACCGTTTCGCAGTCCACCGTCCTTGAGTTGGCTTGGTAGAGATATTTTTGAGTTCGAGCATTGTTTTGAGTTCTACTTGCGATCTAAATTGGAACGGATTTCAGTTCTACGCCAGCCTATATACTGTTTGTGGGGAATGCAGCAATTTACATTCAATCATTAGAGACCAGAAGTATGAATGATCGCACGCTGGACGATGCTATTCCGGAACTTTGCTTTTCGTTTCCAGATGTTGATTGTAAGCCCGGCGAACATATGGCTAGCTATAGAGTCAATGGCAAGCCGTTCGTGTATTACATGCGAAATCACCATGGCGACGGCAGAATTGCACTTTGGTTAAATCTTGCCGATGGTGCCCAGGAGCTCTACCTGAATAGTGGACTGAGAGGTTATTTCTTCCCTCCCTATGTAGGAACGAACGGTTACCTCGGAGTTGAGCTAGATAAAGATGTAGATTGGGCTATGGTAGTCTCTCATGTCAAAGAGGCATTTCTGAATGTTGGAAAGAACATTGATCCCAAGGAGATAGAGAGCATTCAGGTAGCTGCGCCCAATAAGGCAATAGATCCAAAAGACCTTAATCCCTGTCTACGGGATGAAGTTCAGGTATTACTAGATAAAGTACGTCGATTCTGTACTGCTCTACCGGAGGTGAGTGAGACGACTAAGTTTGGTAATCCCGCGTTCCTAGCTGGTAAGAAGACATTTGTGAATATAGGCGCTACCAAATTCGAGATGTGGCTTGAAGTCTGGGTTGGTCAAGAACGACAGATGGACCTCGCAGAATTGGATACCTACGTCATCCCGAACTACATAGGGCATAAAGGCTGGATACGCAAATACGTAAATCAGTCAACCGAAGAGGCAGACATACAAGCAACTCTCCTCTTCAGTTATAGGCATTTTGCACTCAAACGGATGTTGAAACAACTCGATGAGAACTTTGACTTATGAGATTTTCGAGCGTTTTTCGGAGAAAATATCCCACGCATATTGGGACATAAAAGAGAATTGATCGGGTGGATACCGCACTCAATCAATCGTCGAATAGAACGGAGGCGACATGGCCAAAAATTTAATGATCAATGGTGAGTCGATAGACGTATCGGATCAGCCAGAACAGATGCCATTATTGTGGTTCATAAGAGACCACCTGCATCTCACCGGCACGAAATATGGATGCGGAAAAGCCCTCTGTGGTGCGTGTACGGTTCTGGTGGAGGGCACCCCTACTCGATCCTGCCAATTACCACTTTCTGTCGCCGAGGGACGCGACATTACAACGATTGAAGGATTGGTCGATGTCAATCAAGTCATTCGTGAAGTGTGGGTCGAACAAAATGTTGCTCAATGTGGCTACTGCCAATCTGGACAAATCGTCGCCGCAACTGCTCTGCTGCAGTCCAACCCAAACCCTTCTGAGCAGGAGATTGAATCCGCGCTGGTAGGTAATTTATGTCGATGCGGAACCTATTCGCGAATCAAGGCCGCTATCCAGACCGCGGCACAACGAATACAACAGTCCGCAACTGAAGAGTTGGAGGGCGAATAATGACTCAGCCAGTAATTAACCTCTCGCGTAGGAACTTTCTTGGAGCTACAGGTGTTCTTGTCTTAGGCACGACGCTTCGACCTGCATTCTCCTCAACACAAACAAACAGCTTTAATCCCAATCTCTTTGTAACAGTACACCCGGATAACAGGGTCGAAATCGTCTCACATCGATCTGAGATGGGTCAAGGAATCCGTACCGCCATTGCACAAATCGTCGCTGACGAAATGGACGCGGATTGGAACGACGTTTCCGTAACTCAAGCACTTGGCGACGCTCGATACGGCGATCAAAACACTGACGGTTCTAAGAGCATTCGTATCAATCTGGACCGGCTCCGTGAAGCTGGTGCAAGTGCAAGACAGATGCTGATGCAGGCAGCAGCCGCTAAGTGGGACGTTGGTATCGATACATTAACTACCGAGGAAGGTCAAGTAGTCCATTTGAGCGAGAAGAAGCGCGTTACCTATGGCGAATTGTCTTCAAATGCAGCAACCTTGGTCCCACCAAAAAATGTTCAGTTAAAGAATCGGAAAGACTTCAAATTCATAGGTAAAGCAGTACCGCATGTTGATGCTTCTCTGATTTCAGAAGGTCAAGGCAAATTTGGTGCAGATATTCGACTGCCAAACATGGTCGTTGCGGTCGTAAAACGACCGCCGGCATTAGGCCAGCAGGCAACATCTGTGAATGTACCAGAAGCCGTGAAAAATGATTCTCGGTTCGTAAGAGTTGAGCAACTAGATCCTACTCCTGGCGCTCCATTGTTCTTCCCTGTCGGAGGAGTGGCGGTTGTTGCATCTGATACCTATAGTGCCATGCAGTTCAGTCAGATGATTGATATTGAATGGTCGACATCGGACAACCAGTCGTTTGACTCTAGGTCTTTTCAACAGGACCTACGTTCGATGGTGGAGAGTGACCTACCTACTGTCCATCAATCAGGAGACGTAGATGCAGTTTTCAACTCGTCTGAAAAGGTAATAGAACACACGTATGAAACTGCTTTTCTAAGTCATGCGCCCATGGAGCCGCCAGTTGCGTTGGCTGATGTATCAGCAGAGGGTGTAAAGGTGTTTGCGCCGGTTCAAGACCCACAGAACACCCAGCTACAAATTGTTGGTTGGCTCAAAGTACCGGTTGAATCCGTGCAAGTCAATGTGACATTACTCGGTGGCGCATTTGGGCGTAAATCCAAACCTGATTTTGTGCTTGAGGCCGTTGAGTTGTCAAAGCGATTAAGTCGACCCGTCCGAGTTCAGTGGAGTCGAGAGAATGATCTTCAGTACGACTATTTCCATGCGCCGAGTGCGCAGTTATACAAGGCTTCCTTGAATCAAAATGGATTGCCTTCAGCTTGGTTGCAACGCGCCGCATATCCCAGCATTACGTCGACATTTGCGCCTCAAGCCAAATCTCCGGCAGACTGGGAACTAGATATGGGATTCACCAAGACACCGTATCTGTTTGAAAATCAACGTATGGAAGCTGATGGACTCGTAGCTGGAGTACGAATTGGTTGGCTACGGTCTGTTTGCAACATTTTCCAAGCTTTTGGTGCAAATGTATTTGTGGATGAACTAGCCCACGAAGCAAAGGTAGACCCAATCGACTACCGGTTGGCCATGTGGCCTGAGAAAGGACTGATCACCGGCCCTGCAATGCCGACACCTCCCGGCCACGAATTCAAGATTGAACGACTACGAAATGTGTTAAATCGCGCCCGCAAGATCTCGAATTGGGATACTGGAAAGGCAGAAGGCAGAAATCTTGGTGTCGCAGTCCACCATAGTTTCTATTCCTATGTAGCGACTGTCATTGAAGTAGGTTCCGGTAGTGAGAGTTCACAAGTGAAGAACGCTTGGATGGTGATGGATTGTGGTACCTACATCAATGAAGATACCTGCAGAGCTCAGATGGAAGGTGCAGTCATTTTTGCGCTATCTCTGGCACAAATGAGTGAAATATCGATTAAGAATGGAATCGTCGAACAAGACAATTTTGATTCCTATCGCTTGATACGAATGAACCAGCCCCCGAATATTTTTGTTGATTTGGTGGAATCTACGGAAGCTCCAGCAGGGGTCGGAGAACCGGGCGTACCACCTGTCGCTCCGGCTCTAACCAATGCGATATTTGCCGCCACCGGCGTCAGACACCGCAAACTACCTATGAGTATGTCTTAGGAATGAATATGTCAGTAGCACAACAAATCAATGACCTACGAGAAGAAGGTCAAGAGCTTCATAAAACACTCTTGACTATTCCCGACGATCAATGGAACCGCCCTACTCCGTTCAAGGATCGAACGGTAAACTGGGTGGTTCAGCATCTGCATGATGCTGACAGGTGGGCATATCACTCAATCACCGATCCTGATGGTTTTCGTGCATGGGTGAAGAATCGGAATCGTGTAGCAGAAGAACAGGAGAAACTGACGGGTCCTGAGTTACGTGAGAGGTGGATTGAATATTTGGACGAACTGTGCAATCAATTAACCAAGGTCAACCCTGATCTAAGAGCTCCTTGGTTCGGTCCAGACATGGGAATTCGCATGATGGCAACCGCTCGACAAATGGAAACCTGGTCGCACGGGCAAGACATCTACGATCTGTTCGAGGTTCCAAGGCAGAACTCCGATCGAATCAAGAATATCTGCCACATCGGTGTCCGAACATATGGTTGGACATTTGTAAATCGACAGCTAGAAATACCGCATCCAACTCCGTTTGTGCATTTGACTTCACCATCGGGAAACACTTGGACATGGGGAGAGGCATCTGCTGACGAGTTTGTCAAAGGAGATGCAGTCGAATTTGCGCATGTCGTTACCCAAGGTAGAAACATCCAGGATGTGAGTCTTGAAGTGAAAGGTAAAAATGCTTCTAGTTGGATGGCAATCGCTCAGTGTTTTGCGGGACCGCCGGAGACTCCTCCAGAACCCGGTCATCGAGCTTGGAAGTACTACTAGTCAAACGCTAAATCGGGAGTTTATCAATGGATTTTGGAGTTTGTGTAGCTTCTCACGTTCGAGATATTGATTATGTCGTGCGCGCCGAGGAGCTTGGTTTTACGCATGCTTGGCTTGCAGATAGCCAAATGCTCTGGTCCGATTGCTACGCAGCACTAGCTCTGGCAGCAGTCAAGACAAAGAAAATTAACCTAGGCACCGGTGTTGCGATCACGGGCACTCGTCCACCACCCGTGACAGCAGCAAGTATTGCGACCATTAATAATCTTGCACCCGGTCGCACATTTCTTGGACTTGGAGCGGGAAATACTGCTTTACGTGTGATGGGACTCCCACCTCAGAATGTGCGGGAACTAAGGCAATATGTTCATACTCTGATTCCACTGCTAAGAGGAGAAGAGGCAGAGTACGAGGTCAACGGTGAATCCCAGTTGATCCGACATATCATGCCTGACGATGGTTTCGTGAATTTCAAGGACCACATTCCTCTATACATATCAGGCTTTGGTCCCAAATCTCTGAGTCTAACGGGGGAATTAGCGGACGGAGCGGTGCTTGCTATGCCCGCCAATCCGATGATCATGGAAAACATCTGGCAAATGTTGGAAGCAGGTGCAAAAAAGAGCAGTAGGAAAATACTCAGGGATGACTTCTATACCACCGCGCTTACCACGGTGGTAGTCCTTGACCCAGGTGAGCCCGTAGATTCACCACGCGTCAAGGCAGAATGTGGCGCTATGGCTGCTGCGGGTATCCACTTCGCGTACGAACAGGTCAGAAATTTTGGTCGTCAACCATCAGGTGCACTCAAGTATGTTTGGGAAGACTACAAGAAAATGATTGAGTCTTTTCCCGCCGAACGTAGACATCAACGAATTCATGCAGGACACAATTGCTATGTGATTCCAGAGGAAGAACGATTCTTGACTCCTGAAGTCCTGAAAGCGTCGGCAGTCATTGGTACCAAAGATCAGATAATTGATCAGTTCAGCGCACTGAGCGAAGCCGGATTGAATCAAGTTATGGTTTTACCTAATTTCGATACTCGATTTGACTGTATTGAACGACTGGCAAAGGATATTCTTGGAAACGTTCCCTAAGCTGACTTTGAGTTCTTAATTGCACTCATTCCCTTAATCCACCCCACATATAAACAGAGAACATGACTACGGTTAGCCAGACAGAACCTGACGCAACAACCATTGAATGGGTTGACACACAAGATCCAGGTAAATTTGCGACGCGCGAATTTGTCGCGTTCGATTCACAAAGA
>MPMU01000059.1 GCA_002238665.1 Gammaproteobacteria bacterium bin55 | reverse complement strand
ACTGCCTGTACCATCAATTACGTTACCGTCTCTAATGACGAAATCGTGACTCATAACCTTTTACCAAATTAGAGGATCAAACAATCATACCCTCTTATAAAGCCGTTTTTCTTATTGAGATGTCGATCTCAGTCCTTCATAACTGAATGGTTCTGTGCGGTTTGTTGGGTTGTTTCTGCGATGAGTCCCAATTGGGATTCAACGATAAATGCACACGAATGATCCACCGCTTTCGAATGTTTTTAGCCGTTTGTTCTACACCAGTTAAGTACTGATCTCCTAGTTCAAAATCTTAAATCCGATGGCCCGTATACTAGATTGGCTATTAGTAGGAGTATGACATGCCAGAAGATGCGTTGAGATCACCAGAAAAGTTGGTTTCAGATTGGCAACAACCGATTAATCGTTGGGCCGACCTGCCAAATTCAATCCACAATGATTCGGTGGCCACCAAAATTGGGATGCGTGGCGGGACTATTCCAGGAACCGTTCATCTGAACCACTTTGTCCCCCTCATCCAAGACATGTGGGGTATGCCTTGGTATGTAAGAGGCGCAATTTCAATGTACTACACATTTGCTACCACGCACAAGGAAGACGTTCGCGCTGTCATGGTAGGGCCCATGGGTCAGGACGCTGAGAAAGTCGATGCGTATGTCGAGACACCAGACGAGAAGATCGTGTGTAAAGGCTCGCTCTCAGTGGGCAACACAACTGAACTAAATTACGTCTCTAGTTTGCCGCTGGAAAATTCACCTCCGTCAGAAATTCGCATCCTAGATCGAATGGAAGTCGGCATGGAGTGTCCCGAAGTAGATGACGTGGTCGCTACGGAAGGACAAGGTACTGGCACGTATAAAGACATAGTCGAGACACCAACCGGTCTATTTCAAATGCTCCAGGCTGGCGCACCGACAGGGACGTTAAAGAAAGCTGTTGGATTTTATGGTGCTACGGAAATACGAAATATCAGGGGACCGATCCTCGTCGGAACGGAATATCGTCGTGTGGGGAAAGTAATGTGTATCGGTGCAAGTCCAAAAACAGAGTATGTGTGGATCGATTCTCAATTGATCGACAAATCGTCCGATGATGTAGTTGCTGAAATGCGACAGTTCACGCGATTCATGAAAGCTTCTTCAGATCTTTGGTAAATCCTTTCTACCTGTTTTAAGAGGGCAACGGAGTGGCTCCACTAGGAGAGTTACAGGGAAGTTGGTCTTCTGTCGAAATTCTGGACTCGGATCTGAAACAAGGATAATGTCAGAATGAAAAGAAAACAATTCAGTGATGACCTTTGAGCCACAGTGCCCAATGTCGCTACGCACTAGGGCTACGAGGACACTAGAAGAACCTTTGGTGCTACGGTGTAACGCTACGTCTTTTACTAAAACTCCTAGAGTGGTCATTCCTGAGTCATAAGTTCAGCGTTATATTGGTTTTTTCCTGTTGTGCATCCAATCTTCTACTGTGATCATCTTCTCTCTTTCTAACGAAAGAGCACAGCAGGATAGATTACTATCGAACAAGATCGCGACTTGAGTCCAACTAGTGTCTATTTCTACCAACCAATGTAGTCGATTTTGCAAGTGTTGCAAGTCATCCTCGCTCTAATCCACACGGAACTACGCACTTTAGTGCGTTCCGTTAAGATCATGATTGTTCTCCCGATCACCGCGGTTGTGGTCGGACTAACGTGGTTTCAGGATGCATACCAATTCATGTTCTGGTCAGCGTTCGATCCATTTAGCGCAATCATTTCAAACATTCGGTACGGCTTCTTCGCTCAAACCCACCCGTTCCTAGTCCTAGTTTTTGGCATTGGCATCGTTGCTTACACATGTGACCTCCATCGAAGGGAAAGTACTGCCCGGCTAGAGGAGGTTGTCTACGCAAAGGCATGGAGTAACAGTGTTCTCGTCGCTAGTCGTGTTCTCGGAGTTACGGTTTTCGCGTCGTTTTCCTACCTAGCCGTGATCTCACTCATACTCATAGTGGCACTGGCTGCGCGCATGTTCGGTGTATCCGGAGTAGAGATTCCTCAGATCTCTGTGATATTTAAAGCATGTGTACTCCAAGCTCCTATTTATTTTCTCTTTATGAGCGCGTTGGTCGCGTCTATCTCATACTGTTCAAGATCCTCCGTGTTGAGTATGGTTTTAGGTATCGGCATCATCGTTGGATTGGACTATGTGATGGACTTTATGCCAGCATGGATGGCGGCATCATTCGTACCTGAGTCTTTGCACATACCCTCAGATTTAGATCCCGCTTCAATAACGAGTGGATTGTTTAAGCAGATTGCATTGATTGGATTATCCATTGGCCTGATCATTCTCGCTGGTTTTTTCATGCAAAGAAACGACAACGTTTCTCGCAATGCACAACTCGGACTTTGCGGCTCAGCGTTTGCTTTAAGTGTGGCGTTGATTGGTCTCCAGGTGATGACTGCGTACCAAACTGTTCAACAACGCAACGAGTGGCTAACCAATCACGAAGAGCACTTCGCAAAAACAAGCTCAGCTGTCTACGACATAGACAAAATTGTGGGACGAATCACCGTGGATCCGTCACAAGGCATAGACGCCAGCTACGAAATCCACACAAGCGTTGGTGAGACCACCGAGAATTCTGAATTGGTTGTGGTTCTCAATCCGGGCTTAAATGTGTCGAACCTACTTCTCAACGGCGAGTCCACCGCATTCACATTCGCCGACGGATTATTATCAGTGCCTATTCCGGCTTCGACGACCAACAGCAATGTGCAGGTTGAGTTCGCTTGTAGAGGTGAGTTGGATATGGACTTCGGCTACTTCTATTCCAATCTAGGAATATTCGACGAGAACAAGACACTGGGAGATCTTCCTACCGCCTTAGGTCAGAAATTTTCGATATTAAACGATAACGTAGTTGCTCTGATGCCAACGACCGCCTTTTACCCGCTCAAGGTGCCGGCGCATCTAAGCGCACCTTCCCTGAACGAACCGAGAGATTTCTTCGCCTTGGATCTGACGGTCGACGTTCCCCGCGGTTGGCATGTTGCAGGAGCTTCCAAACTCGTGTCAGAGTCCGATCAAGATGATTGGTCATTTCACGTTGCACCTCAAGGGAAAATCCACCAATTCGCGTTGATTGTTGATGAGTACCACCGTGTCGCCACCCAGATCAACGGTATTGAGTTTGAATTGCTGTTACACCCTGACCACACGAAAAACTTGGTTCTTTTCGGTGAGATTTGGCCAAAGATCCAAGAGGACATAGTTGATTGGCTTGAAGACGTTCACAAGTCGGGGTTGCACTATCCTCATTCATCTTTCTCTATCGCAGAAGTTCCCGCTTCGCTTCGAATATACGAGAATGATTTCGAACAAACGAATCTGCAGACTCTACCTGGTCTATTTCTTCTAAATGAACGTGGATTCCCAACGGCAACATTCGAAAGGGCATTGAGCTATCGTGAGGTCGATTGGGAAGAGGATATGATCCTGGAACATCAGTCAAACTTGCTTCGCAGCTTTTTCGTTGGGGATCACTTCGGGGGAAACGTACTGCGCGCTTACGGTCAGAACCTATTTACCCTCCGAAAGAGTGCTACTGGTACTACTCAAGTAGCTATTAACAACATCACCGAAAAACTTGCCTTGAAAACTCTAGGAGATGCTGCCGGTTCTTACCGTCCAGAACGGGTGTTAGGCACGCAGAGAATAAAACTGCCGATCAGCCTAGGTCTCTACGTCAGTTGGATTCGATATCCATATTTGCCTACGATGGGCCAAAACACTGTTCATTTCGATACGCACCATTTCGAACGCTACAAGATCTGGGACGTTGCACAGAAAACCGCCTTGGACGAGATCCATACTCTGGAGGATAAACAGCTCGCTTGGAAAGTCGTAAACCTTAAAAGCAATTACCTGGCTGACGCCTTATTCCACAAGATTGATATCGAAGGAGTTGGTGAGATTCTCGGTTCATTGCTCAACAAATACCCACATGACACCTTTACACTTGAAGACTTTGTCGACGCAAGTAGACATGCCGGTCACGACACAGTCCAGAACTTGAGTGAGCAACTATTCGCTTCGAGCTTACCAGGATTCCAAGTCTCTGAACCAAGTATTCTCACGTTGGATCAATCAGATCAGCAGTGCTCAGGCTACCTGATAAACCTTCATATTCACAACGGTGAACCAGTGACAGGGCTAGTGTCCCTTGATTACTCGGGTATGCCAGCGTACCTGCAAGACCTTCTCGCAGGCATGGTGGGTGAGGGAGGTCAAGGTACCTTAAATATCCAATTTTCAGCAGCGATCACGGGTTCTTCATTAGGTACTAACCTAAGCGGCAGTGCGACTCCAAACCGCATAGGTCCCGTAGTCATACCTAGCAACCAATCTGTCGAGTTCCGATTCGTTAGCGCGAATCCCATAACCAGGCTGAACATTGATCCCTACCTGTCGCTCAATCGAGGCAAGATTACTGTTGACGTACCGGATCCGATTGAGGGTGAATTCGCACCATGTGAGACCCGGCTGAATTTCACACCAAGCAACTGCCTACCTGAAGTTGATGAGTATGTTCTAATCGATGATCTCGACGAGGGATTTTCTGTATTCCAAGAAGAAAAGAACACATCCTCTTTGATCAGGTGGTTGGATCCGTTCCACCAAGAAGAAGAACGTGTAATGGATCAAGGATTGTTATTGGCCGGTGCACTACCTTCCGAGTCCGAATGGACTCGCCGCGCATCGACGTTTGCGTTTGGACGGTATCGGAAAACAACTACACAGTTACTACCTAGACCTCGAGAAGATGATCCAATCCTGTATGCCAGCTTCGGTTCCGATCTACCTCACATGGGAACATGGGAGATTGAGTTCCATCTGCCACTTCAACGAAAAAGTGCCAATGTCCAGGTGCAAACCAGAGTTCAAATTGTTGGAGTTGATTTGCTCGGTGGAACAAGCCCTGTCAATCTTAGTGATCAAGGCACGTACCATTTCCAGCTTATCTCCGATGGTACGACTCAACCCATTGAATTTGATGCTACTTCAGTTTCGGGTGGGTGGAATTCACTCGGTGAGTTCGATTTGCCTGCAGCACCAGTTGAACTGCGCATCTTGAGCGAGAATACTGGAAGCGTCGTATTCGCGGACGCAGTTCGATTCCAACCTATGCATTGAGTCTTTAGCCGAAAAAATTGTTGAGGTTCTCACCCGCCACAACTACATGTAGAGATTCTTCAAACCAATTCAACTCATTATCGAATCGGCCTTTGCAGTAGATCCCCCAGCCATCTTAACCCTCACCACAGGAGGTTCACACGGATTCATGAAAGCTTCTTCAAATCTTTGGTAAATCCTTTCCACCTGTTTTAAGAAGGTTAAAGAGTGGCTCCGCTAGGAGGGTTGTAGAGAAGTCGCTTCAAAAACAAACTCCTCCCGAGAAAAACGATACGGATTTGTAATAAAAGGCGATACGACAAAGTTACTTCCTTTCGGATATCGTGATCGAAATGCTCGGATTGGGTCAAGCTCTAAATTGTCTGGATTCATCTTGCATTCGTAGAGATCAACGACATTACCCCTCCCAGGTACAACAAAGTCGATCTCCTTACCTGACTTATCTCTCCAGTACAGAACTCGGTCTGGTGAGTATCTATAACGAAGTGCATCCAAGACTAAGTGTTCCCATAAGATCCCTCTGTCAGATTCTCGAATGCTGTCCCAACCTCTCTCCCAGCAGACGAATCCCGTGTCAAAGGCATAGCACTTAGGCCGGCGCAAGATCTCTCCTCGGCCTCCCGCGTGAAAAGGTGAGACCAGCTGGATCGCATGAGAAATGGTTAATGCTTCCAGGTAAGAACTAACAGTGGGACGGCTTAGTCCCGTTTCCTTGCCTAACTTGGTGTAGTCGAGTTGTCCACCACTTTGGTGGAGTAGCAGATGGAAAAGCGTCATGAAACCAGTGCGATTGCGCAATTGAAAGAGTTCCGCAATGTCGCGAGCGTAAAAGCTGTCAAACCATTCACGATAAAACGACTCATTGAAGTCGGAAGCTAAAAGTGGCTCAGGCAATCCGCCTCGCAACAGGCGACGATCTAAATCGTGAATGTCGAACGTACTGCTACACTCTTCCCACAGTACCGGACATAGATGGATCGAGAGCTTCCTTCCTGTTAATGAATCTCTGAATTTCTCAGTAGCGGCTAAGGTAGACGATCCAGTCGCAAGAATCTTCTTATCAGGATGTTCATCAGCAGCAATCTTGAGCAATGTACTGGGATCAGGTAGTTGGTGAACTTCATCCAAGACTACAAGAGTACTTTCCGCCAGAGAACTGAGAAAAAGCTCTGGATCGTTTAGTTCGCGAACTACTGAAGGTAGATCGCAATTTCGATACACTAATTCCTCATCATTGAGCATTTTGGCTAGCGTCGTTTTGCCGACTCGTCGTACTCCTGACAACCAGACAATTGAGCGACTCGACCAAGCTTGCTTGATCTGCTTTACCCACATAGATCTATAAACCATAGGTGTATTTTACATTTAGACGACTATTTGTAAAATACGAATTACTTAAGGTCGACCTATTAACACCAAAAAGGTAATCGTGTGACCGAAATCATCTTGTACGAACTAAAACCTACAAGGTCAGCACGGTGTCGGTGGACACTGCTGGAGGCAGGGCTTAAATATGAGTCGAGAGGTAACACCATTGAGGTCTTTAGTAGTCAGGAGCTGAAACAAACCCATCCTCTCGGGAAACTACCGGCAGCAGTCATCAACGGCAAACCATTGTTCGAATCCGCGGCGATATGTACGGCAATTGCTGACTTGGTACCTGAACAAAACCTAATAGCTAAATCAGGAACATGGGCACGCGCGCTACACGACCAATGGACTTTATTTGTACTGACGGAAATTGAGCCCTACCTTTGGAGTACCGAACTCAACACAGACAAAAATGGGTTTCTATTACCGAACGAGGAACAGGTGCCAGCCATCGCAGACCAAAACCGGAAATTTGCACAACGCGCTGCGGTCGCGTTAGATGCCCATCTACAGAACCAAGAATATCTAGTCGAAAACCGATTTACCGTTACGGACATCATCACTGGATACACAGTTGGGTGGCTCGAAGAAGTGGGATTACTTGAGTCATTTCCTTCCCTCACCGCATATTTGAACCGATTGAGCAGTCGCCAACACTGTACGTTGACTAGACACAATTAGCTCCAATTTCCCGCAATGAAGTGTGCGGCCCATAGCAAAAAGAAAGTGTCATTTGCCCAAAAATCAATTCATCCTTTGATTGGATTTACTATTTGTTTTTTTACGGATTTAAAACATGTCTGAAGAACAACCGATTCTGACCGAACGAAGAGGTGAAGAAGAAGGGATCCTATGGATCACTCTTAACCGACCAGAACGGTTGAATGCACTGACATTTCCGTTACTTAAGGAAATGCGGGAAATTCTGTTCAATGCCCGATTCGATCGAACTGTGCGATGCATCGTCATTACGGGGTCAGGTCGAGGCTTCTGTGCTGGCATGGACTTTAGCGGAGCTGCTAATCCTAACCCCGATCCCAAACCTAAAGGGATGGGGAACGAAGTGCGTGATATCGAAGGCTACCGACTCAATTTTCGGCATGAAACCGAAACCTACATTGCACTACGCAGGATGGAAGTGCCTATCGTTGGCATGATCAATGGTCCTTGCGTAGGTGCTGGATTTGACTTGGCAAGTCATTGTGATCTCGCTGTTGTATCGACATCAGCTCGATTCCAGGTGGCATATGTTAAGCGTGGACTCTATCCCGATTTAGGTGGATTTTGGTCTCTACCCCGCGTGCTGGGTTGGCGAAAAGCCATGGAAATGATGATGACTGGACGATTCATGAGTGCGGAGGAAGCCCATGAAGCTGGATTCAGTAATTACCTCGTCTCACCAGAAGAACTTGAAAACAAGACCATGGAGCTTGCCCTGGAACTAGAAGCAGGTCCACCCATCGGACAGAAGGTAGGAAAGCTACTTGCGACTCGCACCGCGAATATGGATTTTGACTCCGCGATGCAGTGGTCTGAATCAGTGATACCCCTCGTGGGGATGTCTGAGGATGCGGTAGAAGGACGCCAAGCTTTTGTCGAAAAACGCGAGCCGCGATTTAAGGGCTTCTAAATCGAAATCGGCTTTCGGCTGATAGCTAAAATCCGGCAGAAGTGCATGCCGAGCGATGGCAATCATTTTGGAGTGTCTAGCACTGAAGTAGCAATGAGACATCCGCACCATGAAATCGCAAAATCAGCAATAATTACCACCTGAAACTAACTGAGTAATCAGACTCTCCCTAACTTACGGATAGAAAACCAAATGGCATTCCACGATCTCGAAGTAAATTCAATTCAAGGAGAAAAAGTCTCTCTTGGGACCTACAAAGGCAAACGGTGTCTCGTTGTCAATGTAGCGAGCGAGTGTGGACTCACCAAACAATATAAGGGCTTGGAGCAACTCCATCGGGACCTAAGCGATGAAGATTTTGTGGTTTTAGGTTTTCCTTGCAATCAGTTCGGTAAGCAAGAGCCTGGTACAAACGAGGAAATATGTAAATTCGCTCAAGATCGTTTCGACGTGACATTCCCTATGTTCGAAAAGATTGAAGTCAACGGTAGCGGCGCGAGTGAGCTTTACCAATTTCTCACAGAAGCAAAACGAAATCCAGAAGGCTCCCCTGATATCACATGGAATTTCACGAAGTTTCTCGTGGATGCCGAAGGTAATGTTGTAGAGAGATTTGAACCTGGTGTTACTCCAGAGCAAATCAAAGAAGCACTTAGCACTTAATTCAGAAGTCGACGTAGCACTCTGTCGCCCCCACTTTACAGCCTAAACTCCTAGTAATCGCGGTTCAATACCCTGACTCTTTCACAATCAATTGCTTAACTTGACTTCGTCGGATTGAACCGGCTTGCGGCGCGGAAACCAGCGCCCAGCCTGCGTTCTTCTCGATTTTGAAGATGTAGTGCTCTAATTGCAGTGATGTTGTTGGCGCGTAATTACCGCATCAACATTTACCGGTCATGCACCATGTTCGTCCGAACCTCTAAAGGAACCCGGCAAAATTCTTATACGGTCACTCTCGTCGAGTCGTTCCGCAATGAGCAGGGCAAGCCCCGACAGAGGATCATCCGCACCGTCGGCACCGCCAGCGATGCCGAGGATCTCGAACGTCTGCAACGCGAAGGTCAGCGGCTGAAGGCCGAACTTGAGGAGTTGCAGAACCCCCTCATGCTACCTGCCGAGAATCTCGCCGAGGCGGCTTCGCAAGCTCACCGCAACTCAGCTCGCCGACGCGGCCGCAAGACCTTCACCCTAGCGGTTGACACGCCGAAGGAACGTACCTTGATCCTCGGCATCCACGAGGTCTTCGGTCAACTTTTCGACGAACTCCGTCTCGGTGAGGTGTTCACTAAACAACAGATCGTCCCCCGCCGAATCTTCAGACACACCGTATTGATGCGGCTGGCGGAACCCGGCACCCGCAAGTCGGGGATGGTCAGTCCGACCCACGACACTTACGGCTGGCGTCTCTCGGTCGAGCAGGTCTACCGCATGATGGATACGCTGACACCGGCGCGTCTGAAGCATCTGCGCCAGCGGATTAGTGGCCACGTCCAAAGGTTGCTACCAGAACCGGTAGAGCTTGCCTTCATCAACATGAAGACGTTGAGTTTCACGTCAACCCGGAAGGACGATTTGCTACAAAAGGGTTGGAGCAAGGACAATAAACCGAACCGCGTTCAAGTCGTCCTGGCGTTGGTGCAAACCCGTGAAGGTTTGCCGATCGACTATCATGTGTTCGCCGGCAATACCACCGACATCGCCACTTTGCGGCCGATGTTGGATGGACTGCGTAAGGATCATCACATTGAACGGGCGGTGGTGATCATGGACGCCGGGATAGCATCTCACAAACACCTGGCCGAGCTGGACCAGGAGGGTTGGCACTATGTTTTTGAGTCGCGCTTACGACAATTGCCGAGAAACGTGTGGGCAAACGCGCTTGAAGGGCTGGAATGGTCCGACTGGCACGCTGACGCGGACAGACCCAGTGATGCCATCCGTCTAGCTGAGTTCAACCACGATGGCCGGCGCATCGTGCTGAAATATTCATCGAGACGCTCTGCGAATGATCGGAGGCGGCGGGAGCGGGCGGTGGTCAACGCCGAGTCCCAGGTGCGTCGCGGCAGTCCTACCCTGCACGGCGAAGCCGCCAAATACCTACAGGTGGCGAAAGGTGGGGTGGCACTAGATGAGGAGGCGATCGCGCGGGATGCGTCGTTTGACGGCATCTACGGGGTCACCACCAATCTTGATGAACCGATGGAGGCGGTGCGACGCCTGTATGCTGGGTTATCGCAGATTGAAGACGGCTTCAGCGTCATGAAGCATGATCTGGAGATCCGGCCAAACTTTCATTGGACCGAGCCGCGGGTGCACGCGCACATCGGCATCTGCTACACCGCCTTCGCCTTGATGCGGATCCTGCGTCAACAGTACCGCAATCGGCATCCCGATCGCGACGTGCCGAGTGAGAAAAAAATCCGCGAGGAGTTGCTGAAAGCGGATGCCTCCGTGTTCGTCGACATTAAACGGGAACGCGGGTGGATGCAGTTGCAGCGTCCAAGCAACCTGCAACGGGAACTCTACAGCACGGTCGGTCTGTCATATAAGGCTGGCATCATCGAATTGCCGAAGGAGCATCTGCCCACCGTGAACGAACCGAGCTAAATGCCCGCCTTTAACCGCTGAACATCGCCACCTGCACTGCGATTTGTAGTGTAGTCAAAAATCTTTTATCTTTGAAATTCAATGGGTTATAACTTTAAACCGTCGAATTCAAGAGGCTCACCTAATGTCAAGTGGAACTTCACGAAGTTTCTCGTGTATCCCGAAGGTAAGGTTGTAGAGACTTGAACCTGGTGTTACTCCAGAGCAGATTAAAGAGATACCTAACACGTAATTATGTACTCAAAGTAGTACTCAGTCACTCCCGACTCAACAGCCTGATTTCTCTGTGATCGCGATTCAATATACCTGACTGTTTCGCAATCAATTACTCAATCTAGACCAACGATATTTCGCGCCTAATACGGCGACAGGTTTTTCTGCCGTATAGGGATACGCAAGGATATTCCTAGTGTTGAGATAATCGCATGCTTCTTCAATTTCCACGTCACCGACCAACGAGCACACAACTGGCTTGTCGATCCCCTTAGCTCTAGCCTTCTCGACACAATTACCCAAGAGTTCGGCAAAAACCATCGGAGGAGTGATGATAGTGTGCCAATAACCAAGAATGAGTGAGTGAATTCTGTCCTCATTGAGCGCTAGGTCAATGGTTGCTTCATAGGTGGAAGGTGGCTCTCCACCCGTGATGTCGACGGGATTCCCAGCCGCCCCAAAGGGTGGGATGAATTCGCGGAATGCGGCATCTAGATCATCTGGCATCGGCATAAGCGACAATCCATGATCTACGCATGCATCTGAAAGTAGCACGCCAGATCCACCTGCACCAGTCAGAATCAGCACATTTTCACCTTTTGGCGTGGGCAATATTGCTAGACCACGCGCAAACTCCAGCATGTCATTGAGACTAGTAACCCGAACAACGCCAGATTCTCTTAGAACTGCATCGTAAACGCGATCATCTCCAGCGAGCGCACCAGTATGAGAGTTCGCCGCTTTTGCACCTAGCCGGGTCCGGCCTGCCTTCAGTACTACAACAGGCTTCTTTCGAGAGACTCTAGACGCAACTTCCGCAAATGCTCGACCATCTTTCAAGTCTTCAACATGCATTGCGATCACTTGAGTATTAGGATCATCTTCAAAGTAAGTCAGCAAATCGTCTTCATCGATATCTGCTTTGTTACCGAGTCCCACGATTGCGGATACTCCCATACCAGCTGATCGACTAAAGCCGACTATCGCCATTCCAACGCCACCGCTCTGTGATGATAGAGCGACTCCACCACGCTCAGTATAGGGCGTGCAAAACGTGGCACATAGATTGTGGTGTGTGTGGTAAAAACCATAGATATTGGGACCCATTAAGCGAACGCCTGCCGCTTGGGCTGCTGCAACCACTTCAGCCTGAAGTTCATGTTCACCAATTTCCGCAAATCCAGACGGAATCAGAATGGCTCCAGCTATTCCCTTTTCACCACATTCCTTGATGACACCTGCAACGAATCGAGCGGGTATGCAGAAAACGGCAATATCTACGTCACCGGGTATGTCGAGCACCGACGGATAACACTTTTGACCGAGAATCTCCTCTGCTTTTGGATGCACCGGATGCAAATTGCCGCCGTACTTTCCGTCGATGAGGTTTTTCATTACGGAATTGCCGATTTTCCCATCTTCCGCGGATGCACCCACCACGGCTACCGCCTTTGGCTTCATGATCCTCGTCATTGCAGTAAGGATTTCGTCCTGAGAAGGTCGTGGTCGCGCTGGAGCTGGTTCAAAATTCAGCAACATCCGAAGGTCGACTGCAACCACACCGTCCTCCGATGCGATCACCGGATTTAAGTCGAGCTCGGAAATCTCGGGAAAATCGCTGATTAGCCGACTGATATTGGTAATGAGAGACTGAATCGCAACACGATTCACACCCGGTTGCCCTCGAATCCCGTCCAGAAGCTGTGAACCTTCGATCTCATTCAGCATCTCCGCGGCTTTTTCTTCAGTCGTAGGTGCGAGCCTGAAAGTCACATCTTTTAACACTTCGACCAATACACCACCTAGTCCGAAAGCTACTAACTTCCCGAAGACAGGATCAGTTACTCCACCGACGATAAGCTCCGTAGATCCGCTGACCTGCTGTTGGACTTGAACACCTTCTATAGTGGCATCAGCATTAAAAGCTCGAGTTGATTCAGTTATCTTGATATATGCCTCACGAACAGATTCTGCGTCTGTTACGTCAGTGATAACCCCGCCAGCATCGGTCTTATGTAGGATTTCTTGCGACACCACTTTCATTACCACCGGAAACCCGAACTCGGCGGCTATGTCTACCGCCTCTTCTGTAGAACTCGCTACACGATCCTGTGGATGTGGGATGTCATATGCAGATGCTATCTGACGAGCCTCACTAGGCGTTAATGCGTTGCGACCCTCTTCTTTTGCCGTGTCCAAAATATGTTGAATCGCGTTCTTGTCCATAACCACAGATACCTCTCTCTGTTCAGCCTAATCAGATCGAAATGTCCGATATATCTCAAAAAAAGTCGCAATGATAGCGGTAGCTTCACAGATAATCTACAATGTGAATCCTGAATTGAGCGAGCTTTGACTCGCTACCATCCGAGACCAGTCAGTCTCGAAAAATCCACAAATCAAAATCTATATAGACGGGGAAATCTATTATGGCAACCGTAACCGGTGCAACCTTAATGGCGCAAAGCCTGAAGCAACAAGGTGTCGATTACATGTTTGGAATTGTCGGCTTTCCAGTGCAAGGGGTAGCAGCTGAAGCACAGAAAGCAGGCATTACCTATATCGGCATGAGAAATGAACAGGCTGCGAGCTACGCTGCTCACGCTGCCGGGTACCTTACGGGTAGACCACAGGCATGCTTGACGGTCAGTGGTCCAGGTGTCATTCACGCATTTCCGGGATTGGCTAATGCGAAGGAAAACTGCTGGCCGATGATCCTAATTGGAGGCGCTTCTCCGATTTACCAAAACGGAATGGGTGCATTTCAAGAGGAACGTCAAGTAGAACTGGCAGCTCCTTATTGCAAATACGCACACCAAATTGACCAAGTAGAACGCATCCCTTACTATGTTGAGCAGGCAGTTCGTCGATCCATTTACGGTCGGCCGGGTCCTGTGTATCTTGACTTCGCAGACAACATCATCCGCGCAGAATACGAAGAAGACGATGTAGTGACTTATGGGCGTGTTCCAGAACCACCTAGAACACAGGCCGACCCGGTTGCTGTTGAAGGCGCACTGGACGTGCTCGAGTCCGCGGAACGACCATTGGTCGTCGTTGGAAAAGGCATGGCATGGTCACGTGCCGAAGAAGATGTGAGACAGTTTATTCAACGTACGCAACTTCCTTTCTTGAATTCGCCTATGGGTAAAGGTGTGATGCCTGATGACGATTCTCTGTCTGTGGGCGCAGCAAGAAGCACAGCATTACGAGAAGCAGACGTGGTCTTCCTCATGGGTGCACGATTGAATTGGATCATGCATTTTGGATTGCCGCCAAGGTTCAACAAAGACGTGCGGATCATCCAGCTTGATATTAATCCAGAAGAAATCGGTACCAATGTCCCTGCAGAAGTCGCACTGGTAGGCGATGGTAAAGCAGTCACAAAACAATTGAACACAGCATTGGATAACCGACAATGGTTCTATCCTCAAGAAACTGAATGGCGTAGCACCCTTCAAGCTAAGGCCGCTGCCAATGTCGAAGCTGTCCAAGGCATGATCGACGACGACTCCTCGCCGATGAACTACTACCGTGCCTATAAAGACATTGATGAGTGGCTACCTAAAGATGCAATCATCATCGGGGAAGGCGCCAATACGATGGACATTGGTAGAACCCAGATGCTTAACTCAAATGCCCGACATCGTCTTGATGCAGGAACCTATGGCACTATGGGTGTCGGTTTGGGATTCGCGATTGCCGCTGCTGTGTCATGCCCAGGTCAACCGATCGTATCCGTACAAGGTGACTCCGCATTCGGATTCTCGGGTATGGAAATTGAGACAATCGTTAGGTACAAATTACCTATCAAGCTCATCGTGCTGAACAATGGCGGTATTGGTGGTGGTATTGGACCTCTCAAGGATGGCCAAGAAGTTCCACCAGGGATCCTGACCTACGGTGCTCACTACGAGGGAATGATTGAAGCTCTTGGCGGCAAAGGTTACTACGTAGAAGATCCAAAAGATCTTCGAGGTGTGCTAGACGAAGCCATGGCTCATGACGGTCCTGTTTTGATCAATATTCCACTGAATCCAAGAGCAGGCCGTAAGCCGCAGCAATTTGGTTGGCTAACCACCTAGTTCGAAACTGTATGACATAACATATAGGTATGAATCTATAGAGCCGTACAACCTAAACGCTCCGTACCTTAATAGGGGGATGAATATGTGGCGATATGTGGTAGTTCTCTTACTGTGTTTACCAGCGTTTGCTGACGCACCTAAAAATGCGTACTTCGGGGATTTACATATTCATACGAAGTATTCGTTTGACGCTTATATCTTTGGGACGACGACAAGCCCAGACGATGCCTATGCGTTTGCGAGAGGGCAGACCATCAAACACTCCGCTGGCATTGAGATGACCATTGATCGACCGCTAGATTTCTACGCGGTCACCGATCATGCCATGTTTTTAGGTCAACTGAATGCACTGGAGAATCCTGAACACCCCAATCATGGAGACGAAGAGGCAGAGTTTTTCAGAACTCTAGAGACTGTCCAGGACAGAGGTCGGGCATTCGGTTCGTTCCACATATATCTAAGTGAAGACTATGACACAGATGCGATTCGGACTGCTTGGGAGGCTATTCAGGATGCTGCTAACCGACATTATCAACCTAGCGAGTTCACCACCTTTATTGGTTACGAATACACCTCTTCCTATCCAGTTGATAATGGAAACCTGCACCGGAACGTGATCTTTGAGTCTGACTCGGTTCCACCGATGCCTTTCTCTCGGATCGATAACCGAAATCCAGAGGCACTCTGGGCATGGATGGATAGAAACCGTGAACAAGGGATTGAGTCTATAGCCATTCCTCACAACTCCAATGGTTCCAACGGACACATGTTCGAGCTGGTGAAGTTTGACGGTAGCCCTCTGGATTCAACCTACGCGGAAACGCGTATGCGCAACGAACCAATCATTGAAATATCACAAGTCAAAGGCACCTCAGAAACACACCCAGTGCTATCACCGAATGATGAATGGGCGTTTTTCGAGATATTTCCGTTCCGAGTCGCACAACATAACCGAAGCCAAGCGAATGGTAGCTATGCCCGACAAGCGTGGCGAAACGGCTTAACCATCGAGTCTTCGATCGGTGTGAACCCCTATAAATTTGGAGTGGTTGCAGCCAGTGACACACACAACTCCGGCGAAATCTTTGATGAGGAGAATTTCCTAGGAAAAATTGGTCACCTCGATGTAAGACCGATAGACAGAGGTTCTGTACCGGTTGGCTACGAAGACAACAGACCAGGTTATCGCGACAGCGCGTCTCAGTACTTTAGTTCAGCGGGAATTGCCGGTGTATGGGCGGAGGAAAACACTAGGGAATCGATTTTCTCTGCGTTTAGACGTAAGGAAACGTTCGCTACATCCGGAACGCGGATCAAGGTTAGATTCTTCGCGGGGTACGACATGCCTGAAGATATCTTGGAGCAAAATGACTTTGTGGAACAGGCGTATGCAGGTGGTGTTCCAATGGGTTCAACACTGTCAATAGAAGAAACTGGTTCGCCGATATTTCTGGTTTGGGCAATGCAAGATCCGCTGAAAACCAAATTACAACGCGTGCAAATCATTAAAGGTTGGCTAGAAGACAATGGCACCACCCATGAGCAAATATTTGACGTAGCTTGTTCTGACGGTGGAGTTGTAGATCCTGAGACGCATCGTTGTCCTTCTAATGGAGCTTCGGTAGACTTTTCGGATTGCTCGCAGACTCCAGATGTTGGCGCATCAAATCTCAGCGCGGTATGGATGGATCCGACTTTCAATTCCGAACAAGATGCGTTTTACTATGTCCGAGTTTTAGAAAATCCTACCTGTCGTTGGTCTACCTGGGATGCTGTCCGAAATGGCACGCCAGTCAAGCAGAATCTGATGCAGAATCGCGCGATCCAAGAACGAGCTTGGAGTTCTCCCATCTGGTTGACACCTTAATCTAGACTCAACGAAGGCACGTACTCTATGAAAGCAAAGGAACCCATCGGTCGATTCGATCACATTGGATTCGCAGTTCACAGCATCGAAGAAGCCAGAAAATTCTGGGAAGATCAGATGGGTGCGAGTTTGGTGCAATTAACTGATCATCATTCTGGTGATTTCAAACTGGGAATTTTCGATCTCGATGGACTCTGTGTAGAGCTTCTCGAACCGATCAACCCAGATGGATTTCTCGCTAAATATCTTGAAAAGCGGGGAGAAGGTATCCATCACATCACTCTGCAGACGAAAAATCTAGAGGAAAAAACAGATGCACTTGAAGCCTCTGGCGTGAGAGTCGTCGATAGACACCTGAGCAAGGAAGAAGGTGGTGTGGATGCCTTCCTATCTCCGAAAAGTACCCATGGCGTCTTGATCCAACTCGGCGAAAACGTGGGTCCTCTTAATAGCAAACCTTACTGGGAAGAGACTTAATGCTTGAGGTATATTGGCAGCCTGGATGAACTAGCTGCCTGAAAGTCAAGGAATTTCTATCGGCCCGTGCGGTTGAATTTAAGTCAATTAACGTCAATGAGATACCTGACGCAACAGAGCTTCTGACACAGTCACCGGTCAAAACGTTACCTGTAGTCAAGCTAGCATTCAACTATGTTCCAGGTGTGGATTTAGCACAGGTAGCACAGTTGCTAGGACTCAGTTACGAATCAGAGATCGTACTTAGTCCTTCGGAGCTTCTTACTCGGCTTGTTCAAATCAATGAGACGTTAACGAAAATTGGCCCAAGATTAACCAATGAGTTCCTACGGGTTAAACTCCCTGGTCGAGAGCGTACAGTCCTAGGCTTAATCAATCACATCTCTGAAATCAGTTCGGTGTTAATTGAAGTACTCAGAGGGGAGGTATTCACTGCAAGTAAGGCCGATGCCGAGCCACAGACTGAGCTGGTGATTGCGGAGTTAATACCCATCTTACTAGCACGCAATGAGGTTCTGAAATCGGTTCACATTGACCCAGACCGAATGGCGGATACTTACTTTGGAGATCAATCTCTCCATACCGTGATTAATCGAACAGTTTGGCACAGCGCGCAACATTTACGCCAACTGGTAGATCTTTGTCAGACACAACAAGCGCAACTAGAAATCCCTGAGATTAGCCATCTATTGCAAGATCTCCCGTTACCACAAAAAGTCTGGGATTGACTGAATTCCTTGTCTAGCATACCGAAACCCATGGGTGAGGTCAAGTATATATTGATCCACCACGAGAAGTGCCCTAGAGAAGCTTTTCATTACCGCATCCAATCTGATGGGACCCAAGTTGCTCTCTTGCCTGAACAACATAGAGGCCAGCACCCTTATAGTATCGGCATTGTGTTGGATGGAAATTTTGATCAAGAAAAAGTGCCAACGGGTATTCTTGAGTCATTGAAAAACCTAGTTCTGAAACTAAAACTCAAATACCCAGATGCAAAGATCGGCGCTCACCGTCAAATAAGAGGTGACAAAAACACGAGCTGTCCTGGTCGATTATTTCCACTGCGTGACGTTTTGACCTGGAGTCGAACCGGATTACTCAAAGAACGAGATGAGTTCATCGTGCAGGATATCGAATCTCAGTATGGTCCGTAAGCAACGCATGACTTCCGGCCTTCAACCTACAGCACATCTCAAGAAAAACGAGTGATCCGAAAACCAAGCGTTCAGGGTATTTCACGTAAATTTGGAATCGAAAAACAACAACCCCCTAAATCTAACAACCATTAGCGAAGAGCACTAAATATGTCAATTGAAATTAGAGACCCACGAATCAGCGACGTAGTTGATCCGTCTGCAACTTTAGAAACACTAGCCGATGGCTTTGGGTTTACCGAAGGTCCTATCTGGCATCCACACGGCAGACATCTTATCTTCAGCGATATTCCAATGAACACCATGTATCAATGGACTGAAGACAGTGGTGTGAGTGAGTACCGTAAGCCAAGTAATATGGCGAATGGCAACACATATGACCACCAAGGTCGAGTTCTTACTTGTGAACATGCAACAAGCCGCGTGGTCAGGGAGAATCTAGATGGAACAATCGAGGTGCTAGCAAGCCACTGGGATGGCAAAGAACTCAATAGTCCCAACGACATCGTTGTCAAGAGCGATGGGGACATCTACTTTACTGATCCGACCTTTGGAAGATCAGAACCATCTGGAGTCTCTCGAGAACTGGAACTGGACTTTCGCGGGGTATATCGAATTTGCAGTGAGACTGGGGAGTTTAGTCTCCTCGCATCAGACTTTACGCAACCAAACGGACTTGCTTTCAATACTGACGAATCTGAGCTTCTCGTTGCTGACACGCCAGAATTGCATGTCAAAAGATTCTCCGTGAATGACGATGGCACGCTAAGTGGAGGCGAAGTTTATCTGCACTCCACAGGGAATGGCTGGGGTGCTCCAGACGGTTTAAAAGTAGCTAGCAGCGGACATATATTCTGCGCTGGTCAAGGTGGTGTACACATCTATGAACCTGAGGAAGGAGTATGTCTTGGCGTCATTCAGACGCCAGCTTTTTGTGCGAACTTTACTTGGGGAGGCGATGATATGAAAACTTTTTTCCTCACCTCCTCAAACCATCTCTACCGAATACCTCTCAAAGTGAGTGGCAAACCTTTGTTTTAGGAATTTCACTGATTGGAATCATCCGATTCGGAAGATCGTCGAGCACGATCTAATATCTTCGTTCTTGATGTCTGTAAATCCTTCCTTTCCCGAACGTAATTCGTTAATGACGGAATTCCTTGCTCATAGAAATCTTCGTCGCCTTGAGGTCGCCAGACATAACCCAAATCGTTCAGTTTTCTGAGAACCTCGTCGCTATTTTCAACGCCTTTCTCATCTAAATAACCCGTCAATTCTTCGGGCAAGAATCTTTCTTCGAACTGATACAACTTTGCGAGTTCGTACGCGCTTTCAACTATCTGAGCCTTTCGTAACTCATCAAATCGACGACGGTACATTCGATTCTTCTGTTTTTCGAAATCTGAATTCACTTTCGCCCAGAGAGTAGCGCTATTTGCAAAATCACCCTCCTCAATGCAATACTCCCACGCAGCTCTACCGTATATCTGTAAGAAGTAGGGGTAATTCTGAGCATTACGCATGACTTCCTGGATGTACTCCTCAGGTACTTTCATTCCAAGAGATGTAAAGGGTTCTTCAAATACCATTCTCGCAGAACGATCATCAAGTGTTCGTAACGTCATTTCATCGTACCGTTCTGTAAAAGATGCCTTGCACTCAGCGATAACATCAAGAATTCCGGGAGTACCCGAAAGAACGAGTGAGATCGGTAGTTGGTTCTGCATGCACTGTTGAATGCTTTGAAACA
>MPMU01000058.1 GCA_002238665.1 Gammaproteobacteria bacterium bin55 | reverse complement strand
TCTCCAAGCCAAACTCACACAAAGTTTCTCGGACGAATGGCAGTAGATTCAATTGGGAGGTGAGTTCCAGAGGCAATTCAACATTTTCCAAGACCGTCAGTGTTGGGATTAGATTGAAGAATTGGTATATATATCCGATACGATGTCGACGATAAAGGAGTAGCTCCTTTTCATTTGCTTCGGTGATGTCAAAAGGTGAGTTTTGATTGAATACGATGCTGCCATTTAACGGACGTTGCAAACCCGCCAAGAGATTCAGCAATGTTGTTTTACCGGAACCACTCGGACCCCATAAGACAACAGACTCTAGCTTTTGAAATTCAAAAGTTAGGTTCTCGAACAACCATCTGAAGGTTGTACCGTCCTGGAATCCTTGACTGACTCCCTTCAGAATGAGCATCAGCTGAGCTCGAAATACTGCATTCCCTGTGCGTGCATGGACGGCGTAATAGGAATACGATGTCTACCAACTTCCACATCTTTGATTAATCGTTCTACTGAAGCGTATCCTGAAATCATTCGTAGGGTGGTTAATGTCGGCCAGATCATCTGCCATTTACCTGCCGAGTAGTTTTCTAGTGCTGTACTAGGAGAAACCCAAGCGCCACTCTCGGTCTCAGAGATGTGGTGGGAAGCGGACTGTTGCTCGGGAATACAAGCAACGAAAAAACGTGTATTGAATCGGGCTGGCGCGCGTGCTGGTGTGATCCAATGACTGAAATAAAACAGATTGGAGAAATCCAGTTTCAAATTGCCATTATTGAGAAGCTCAGCGAAAGTCTGATCAGAAGACAGCAACGATTCACGCTGTCCGTCGATGACTCCAACAGCGTCTGATCCACAGGATTCAGCCTCAACAAAAAGTACACCCGCTTCCTCGAAACACTCCCGGATTACTGTGACTGCGAATTTCGTGGGACAACCTATACCCCAGCGTGTGCGTTCGAACACTTGTCCATATTGTGAGGCAATACTCTCGTCCTCGGTATCTACTTTGCCTCCAGGAAATACATGGAGCTCTGGGAAAATACCCCTTGCTGGGCGTTCCAGCATAAAGACTTCAGGACCACTCTCTTCTTGGCGAACTAGTACGACAGTAGCCGCTTCCTTAATTACTGAAGTCACAACGATTTTCCGATCTCTTTAGTTTATTTTCTGGGATATAACTTTCCACCTGCTCAATTTTGCAATGAATTCCGTGAATTCTGTGAATTTAGGTCAAGCCTGTGCGTCGAGTTTAGCTGATTTCGACTGCAGGGTGTTGACGATGCGCGGTGACAAACGGGCTCGGTGACTTCACAGGCTCTCGATTCCAAACTGCTACGCCCTTTGACATGTAAGACCAACCGGACTAGTAATGCACCTAACAGGTTTTAATTCTCGGTCGGTGTGATTCGTTTAGACGGCTATGTCTACTCTGGGTTGACCCCAGTGCCAGTAAAATGGTTGACAAACGAGGTGGAGAATTTTTCATGAGCGAGCGCAGACCATCCAGTGTAGATGAAATACTTGACCATGTAGGAGATCTAATGGGTGTATTGCATGCGATAGTCGACTTGAACAGGGAGGTCATGATCCGCACCCATAGGCTCAAAGAGCAATTTGGAATTGGTTTTCCAGAAACATCGGATTTCGCGGATGAGCAGGCAGAGGAGGTTCATCGCATGCTGTATCAGTGGGAGTACGAAAATACCGGTACGTCGCATCTCTCGGGCAAGAAACCTCCTCAGGGAGACGACATCTGATGAATTGTCGAAGGCCAACTGAACGGATGCGCTCAGGCAGCTTTCTAACGAGCGGCATACCACAGAATGATCTCTCGAATTGGAGACTATGCACGATCAAAGTCCATACAGTGTGCAGTTGGCACGGAGACCACTCGCGATGAAAGAAGGTCGACCATCCGATGTGGTTGAATTGTCAGACAGTCTGATATTTTTGCTTGAATTGGTGCACAGACTGATTGACATCAGCTATTTAGCAGCGAGTCGCACTTTGTGGATTGCACAACAAATTCAGATAGATATGCCGGACAGTCAAGAGGACCTCAACGAGGAAGTGAGAAAAATGCGAGAGTCTCTAATAAGACTCTCAGATTTTCTTGAAGGTGTTCCATATGTACCCCCTCCGTCTGGCCCGGGACAGGCTCACTCTGGAGTGGTTATACAAATTAAGAAAAGCTAGAGTGAGCGTATTGGTGACACGATCGAGGCATAACTAACTTCATCACGTTCTAGTACGCCTTGAGATGCGTCACATCGAAAAGAGTCCAATGTCGGTTGTACCAGGACCTAGGGTAGCGCTTTGGGAATTGTTGACAGCTTTCAGAGCAACAGACTATTCTCTACACTTCGATCCTGCAAGGCTTATAAGGTCTCCTACATCCATCGGATAGTGGACATTCGCCTGCACCTCAAGCGAATCAACTCGGGCGACGTAACAGTTGCCAGGGTCCTTTTCTTGCAACTGCTAAACCCTCCTGTACCAACAGATCGCTGATTTGATTCAGCACCGCTACCGGTAACAGGTCAATGATGTTCTGCAAAGTCCGTTCTGTGTATTCGCGGGTGTCATGGAGCTCATGTTGCAAAAATCCGCCGCAGGATCATATGTTGGTTAGCCAATTCCGTCAAATGCGCATAATCACAGTCCAAGCCCGTTTTCAACGTCGCTAATACCAGTACCCGCCACCAGTTTATCCCCGGTCGGCCGGTGTCATGGTCGTTATCTGAAGCCACCTGATCACGCATCAAGGTTAGTACCCGTTGAAGTAGCTCCTTGTGTCTGTACAGGTGCTGTAATCCAATGAAAATCGCTGGAATGTCGTCACGACTCTTCGTATCGATCTCAATCTGCTCAATAGGCAGGGTGAAGACGGATTCCATTTCTTCAAGGCTACGTAAAGTTTGTCTCCTGACAGCATCGAATAGGGCGAAGATCGCGCAAAATTGGTCGAATTCCGCTTGGTCGCATTGAATACGTCCTATCTTCAGGTGCTAAATGTTATTTCTCAATGCTGTATCGGCAGTCCATTTAAGGAAAATCGCGATTTCATTGAGTTTTTTGCAGGCACTAGTTTATGTGGTTTGATTCAGTACCGTGAGATGCTTGGGGACGGTCAACTTTTCCACACCTTCAAACATGAGCTCCACTAAGATCGCGAGGATTGAGGCGGAAGCCGCTCCTTGGATAATTAATCCGGTGTCATCAAGAGCAAGCCCTTGAACGATGAAATCACCTAATCCACCGGCACCGATGTAGGCTGCAAGAGTCGCAGTGCCAATACAAATGATTGCCGATGTGCGGATGCCTGCCAAAATTGCCGGCATCGCCAAGGGTATATAGACGAAACGAAGGGTCTCTATGCGATTAAGTCCCATGCCTGTCGCCACTCGCAATAGTACTGGATCGACGCTAGATAAGGCTGTCACGCTATTTCTGATAATCGGTAGTAGCGAATAGAGAAACAACGCGATGATCGCCGGAACTATACCAGTTCCAAATAATGGGATCATTAGCGCTAAAAGAGCGATTGAAGGTATCGTCTGAAGCAATCCAACAAAGTACACCACCGGGCGGGAGACTGATTCGTGCCGAAATACCAAGATGGATATTAACAAGCCGATCAATACCGCTGCACCAAGCGATATCCCTGTTAGTTGCAGGTGACGCAAGGTGGCCCAAAGAGTTTCAGCGATTACAGACTGCTCAACATAGTCAGTCTTCACCTCGAGGGTGGCCAGGTGCTGTTGTGCAACGACACCGATGTCTTCACCTAACATCGCTTGAGCATTTAGCGCTGTCATAGTCCGGTCGTCTAACGTATTTGCAAGTCGATCAAGAATTTTGAGTACCTGAGGATCCAAGCCGTTTCTTACCAGTGGAATCCCAAAATACTTGGGGAAGAAGCCTTTGTCGTCCTCAAGAATTTTCAGATCAAAATGATCGATCTCACCGTCCGTGGTATAGCCGTCGGTGGCATCTACTTCGCCGTCAGCCATTGCACGATAAGCAAGAGCATGTTCGATACCTACGGGTTGCCAATCGAAACCGTACATCTCGCGTAGACCCGGCCAGCCATCCATTCGCTCGATGAACTCGTGCGAGAAAAACACTTTTAGATCGTTTTGATTCACTAAGTCAGAAACATTTTTCAAGTTCCTGCGAGATGCGATTTCCGACGTTACTGTGATTGCATAAGAGTTATTGAATCCGAAAGGTTGTAAAAAGCGCACATTCTGTGGTTCTAGCTCGGCGTTAATACGCTCAAGAGGTAATTCCTCCTCGGTACCGAGTATGACTCTCAACACCGTACCTGTGTATTCAGGGTAGATGTCCACTTCACCTGCAACAAGTGCGTCAAAACATACCTTTGTTCCAGCTAGATTGAATTTACGTTCTACGGTATACCCTTCAGATTCAAGGATCTGAGACATCATCTCTGCAAGAATAAATGACTCGGGGAAGTTCTTGCTAGCAATCACAATTGGATCTTCTGCGGTGGCCGTTAACGCAACAATCACGCAGAACAAGATACTCAGCGTTAGAGAAACCTTCTTCATTCGAGTGTTGCCAAAAGTGCTTGCACGATTTCGGATTCCGGATTTTTAATGACCTCTTCGGTGGGTCCATGTTGAACGACGCCGTGGTTACCGATTACTACGAGATAATCAGATAGAAGCCGTGCCTCTGCCATATCGTGAGTCACCAGTAAGGTGCTTAATTGCAACTGTGCTTGAATTCGTTTGAAATGTAACTGAATTTCTCGGCGAGTCACCGGGTCAATGGTCGAAAATGGTTCGTCAAGCAGGAACATGGATGGTTCGAGCATCATCGCTCTACATAAACCAGCCCGGTGCTGTTGGCCACTGGACAGCTCATAGGGATAGCGATCACCGAGTTCTAGTGGCAGGTCCATCAATTCGAATAAATGCTGTATGCGGTTATCGATGCGAGCTGAGTCCCATTTTTCCAGACGAGCCATCAGACCGATGTTTCTAAATATGGTCATGTGCGGAAACAAACCGGCACTCTGAACTGCGTAACCGATGCCTCTTCTAAAGCGTTCTAAATTGTCTTCGGGAATGGGTTGGCCCTGTACGAGTATTGAGCCTTCGTTCGGGCGATGGATTCCAAGCACTAGCTGGAGCAGAGTGGTTTTACCACTACCACTGGCACCCACAATTCCGGTACATTGGTAATTAGGTATATCTAGGTCAACTTCCCGAAGAATCCATTGATCGCCAAGCACTATGCCAACATTTCTTAGCTCAATGCAAGGATGCTGCGTAGGCTCAGATTCCATAGGTAGCCTTTAGGTTCTTGATGTGATCCTTGAGACTTTGAAGAATTTCAACATGTGCTAAGTGGTCGTTATCTCCAAGAAGTCGATCGATCTCCTGAAGACGGACATTGGCACCAAAGACAGGATTCTGCAGTCTCTTTTTTACGAACTCGTAGTAGCTTTGTTTTTGCTCTTGTGTCTGATGTTTTGGACAGTTTCGGGAGACGAGTCGATCCGCCAATTCTTTGCTGCGTAGTTCAGACCATCTCGTAGATTGAACGGAGAGTGGTGAATTTCGCCGTATCGACTCGCGCAATCTCGCGCCGTGTGCAAGGTCTATATTCTTGACGAATCCACCTGCATACAGCTGCTCCTCTGCGATTGGTTCTTCCTCACCTTCTTCATCGTACGTTACATCCCACAGGCTTTGCAAAGTGCGTCGTAGCTGCGCCTGCGGTAATTGCGATATTGCGGCCAGCTTCTCGTCAATTTCTGACTTGGACAATCCCAGTCTCTCAGCATCTGCATCTCTCAGTACTTTGTAGGGTGCAACCACCGCCGCTTGATTCGATCGGACTTCAAACACAGGCATGCATTCCACGTCAGTGCGGTTCCCTCTTTCCTTCTCTGCAATCTCCCGCAAGTCCTTACCGGAGGCGTTCTCTAGTTTACCCAAATCCTGAGTAAGGTCAATACACACAAATCGCCTGGCTTGATTTAAAAGCGTCGTAATAGCGACGGCCACTCTTAAGTAGCCTATTGATTCTTCAAATGGTCTACCGATTGTCAGGAAAGGCTGTCCAGTACCACTCGCAATGCCTTCGACTGCATCGTTCGTAGTTCGATGGTCGTATAGGTATTTCCAAAGCCTGGGCTGTCTCGAGTTCAGTAGTTTTGCCAAGTCTATGGTATTTCTGACATCAGCCATCGCATCGTGTGCGTCATGCGTAGCAAAGCCATTCGCGTTGGCAAGATTTACCAAAGAAAAGGAAGGTCGATCTTCTTCGCCAATAGGCCATTGAATACCATCTGGTCGGATGGAATGTGCAAAACGAAAGATCGCCAACAGATCCATTCTGCTATTGCCATTTTTCCATTCATGCTCGTAAGCAGGATAGAGATTTCGGTACAAGGCGTGCCGGAGAAAGTTGTCGTCGAAGTTGCTACTGTTAAATCCGATGATACAGGTGTTACCTCTAGTCAATAGAGGTTCGAGTTTAGAGGTCAGTATTTCAAACTCAGTTACGCCTTCTGCCTGAATCGTCGCAACATCAAGCCCCGTGGTACAAATGGCTTCGGGATGGGGAATTACCTCATCGGGGATTTTTACGTAGGAGACGATTGGATCTCCTAAATAATTGAGATTTAGATCTGTGAAAACACCGGCGAATTGGACGATTCGATCTTGAGAAGGATTAACTCCAGTTGTCTCTAGGTCGTAGAAGAAAAATTGTTCGGTATTCTTACTATTGAATCTATTCAATGCACTGAACCTGAAAGGGACGATCCCAATTGGATGTAAACATTAAACAGACGACGCTCTGGTTGGGTCCAGTCATCGCGCTTTTCGCTGGCTTCATGGCTTCATGGCTCGGACTCGATAACTCAGCGTCAATCACGCTCGGTATTACAGTGCTAGTCATTCTTTGGTGGGTATTTGAACCTATTCCGATTCCGGCTACGTCGCTGATTCCACTGACGGCATTCCCGCTATTGGGGGTTCTTACTTCGGTTGAGGTCGCGCAGGCATACGGCGACAAGCTCGTACTTCTGTTATTGGGTGGATTCATTCTCTCCCAAGCCATGGAACGAAGTGGAGCTCACCTTAGAGTTGCGTTGAATATGGTGAGGCTCTTTGGTAATAGTAGCAGTCGACGCCTGGTTTTTGGGTTTATGGCAGCTGCGGCATTGCTGTCCATGTGGATCTCGAACACCGCCACCACATTAATGTTACTTCCTGTCGCCCTTGCGGTCATCAGTCAGTCCCCAGACAAAAAACTCGCCACACCTCTATTGCTTGGATGTGCTTATGCAGCGAGTATTGGAGGTATTGGTACGCCCATCGGGACTCCTCCCAATATTGTGTTCAGTGGTGTATATCAGCAAATCGTAGGGCAAGAGATCAGTTTCGCAACTTGGATGAGCTGGGGAGTACCCGTGGTGCTTGTATTCCTTCCGATTGCTGGATTTTGGTTGACTCGAAATCTGACTTTCAAAGGTCAAGTGCAGATGCCAGAGGTTGGAAGCTGGAAGCCCGTCGAGATCAGAGTCATGGTCATATTCGCACTCACGGCGCTGGCCTGGGTCACACGACAAGAGCCCTTCGGTGGTTGGTCGACATGGTTTAACACGCCTAGTGCCAACGATGCCGTTGTCGCACTCTTCGCCGTAATACTAATGTTCATTATTCCGGATGGTAAGGGAAGTCGTCTTTTAGATTGGGAAACCGCCAACAAGATTCCTTGGGGAATGTTGATTCTGTTTGGTGCAGGGATTTCCATTGCCAAAGCATTTGTTGCGTCTGGATTGAGTGAGGAACTCGGACTAGCGCTGACTCAACTTTCTGCACTCCATGTGTTCGTGATGATGGCTGTGATATGCGTGAGTGTGACATTTCTAACTGAATGTACCAGCAATACAGCTACGACTACTTTGTTAATGCCAATTCTCGCAGCGGCCGCGGTCGGCGCGGGTGCAGACCCGAAGTTGCTGATGGTACCTGCGGCCATGAGTGCAAGCTGTGCTTTCATGTTACCTGTCGCTACGCCGCCGAATGTGATTATGTTTTCTACAGGACGAATCGAAATTCAAACGATGGTTCAGGAGGGTGTGGTGTTGAACTTTATTGGAGTGGCGTTGATCTCGACTCTCTGTTACTTCCTGCTCACATAGGTGTTGTTGAAGTGTTGAATACGTTTCGGGGATGTATCGCGATGACCGTGATTGCAGTCACCGCGATATTCGATTGCTTGGTGATTTATGTAATTGCGCTCGTTCGGGCACTCATAACGATTCGTAGTTTCCAAATCTGGCTGGATGGACTGATGGAAAAGCCAGTTGACTGGTGGGTTGGTAGCAATCGATTTCTGATCAAGGCACTTGCACTGACAGAATTCCGTTTCATCACAGAAATGCCAAAAGCCGATCGAGATAGCTGGTATGTGATCACCAGCAATCACCAGAGTTGGGCGGACATTCTTATATTGCAGGTGATATTCAGGGACGTATCTCCAATCATCAAATTCTTTACGAAACGAGAACTGATTTGGGCTCCATTTGTCGGAATTGCAATGTACCTATTGGGTTTCCCTTATGTCCAGAGAAAGGTCACCGGAAGTCAGACAAATAGAGAAAAGCTTCACGAAAGTAACAAGAAATCCATGCTCCGCGCTAGAGATCGTTTCATCGAACGACCGGTAGCGGTACTGAGTTTCTTAGAAGGTACACGATTTACGCCTGAAAAACACCAGAGGACAGCTTCGCCTTACAAGCATCTTCTTAAGCCGAAAATTGGAGGATTTGCTTTTACGCTGGATCACTTAGAGGAGCGAAGACCAAAAATACTTGATGTCACCCTTCTGTACGAAGGTGAGGTACCCGGTTTTTGGGATTTTCTATGCGGAAAGTGTCGGCAAGTTCAGATAGATATCCAATCGGTGGATACCATTCCTCTCCAACCCAATGCATTAAATGAATGGTTAACCGCTCATTGGCAGGAGAAAGATAATCACATCGACCAGCTTAAAGCCAGCTTTCACAAGTGATGCGTTGATGTCCATAGATCCTGTCTCCAATTTCAAATCAACTATCAATAGCTAAAAAAAGGACAAAAATGAAAATCGGTATTTCGCTACCTGTACGAGAAATGCAGAATGACTTAAATGCGATTAGAGACTTTGCACAAGCTGCAGAAGATCTCGGATTCTCGCATCTGAGAGTTCCGGACCAAGTGTTTCGAACCAACAGTGGTCACCTGCATGAACCTATGATGTTGTTGAGTTATATTGCCGCCATAACTTCGAAGATCGAACTGGTACCATCGGTGATTGTTTTGCCTGCGCGTCAGACGATCTTATTTGCCAAACAGGCAGTCCAACTAGACATTCTGTCAGGTGGGCGCGTCCGTTTAGGCATTGGCGTGGGTGGTAGTAGGGAAGAGTACGTTGCACTAGGGCAAGATTTCCATACTCGAGGCAGAAGGTGCTCTGAGCAGCTCCAGGTGCTTAAATCACTGTGGAAAGGCGAGGAAAGTAGGTTTGAAGGCAACTTTGATCAGATTCAAGGTGGTAGTTTGAATCCGCCTATCCTTGGTGAATCAATTCCGATTTGGATTGGTGGTGCAGGAGTGCCGTCGCAACCTGTCATAGATCGTATCGGTCAATTTGCGGATGGATGGTTCGTACTGTGTTCACCCGATCAATTTGCGGAAGTTAAGTCAGGAATCGATCATGCAGCGGCACGTTTCGGGCGAGACCCGGCGGAAATCGGCATGGAGGCGGGCGTCGCAGTAGTCGGAGCACGGGAAAACGAGTGGAAAGACCGAGTGAGGGGATGGACTGACATGGGGCTGACGCATCTGTGCTTGAGAACGCTCGGTGGTGGTCTGTCGGTCAGTGAGCACATCCCGAGAATGTCTGCTGTAGCTCAAGAGTTGCCACTGGACAGTTAGTAGGATTGCGGTTGCGACCCTAAAGTAGAGGCAGTATTCCAATTCGCAGCCAGATTCCCTTCGGTAAACTTATCTGGTCTGGACGAGTCTTTTGTAAACGAAACCAACTCAAAGCTACTTGCGGTTGGCGCCGTTGTGAAGAATTGTCGTCTAAGGTTTCAACGCATCTGTGGAAATATGTAGCCAGGTTTGTGCCAGTCTACTACTGAAACAGTCTTTTTCCGATACTCTAAATCTCTGATTAAACCACTCCTATATTCATGACAAACAGTAGTCACACTTCAAGCTATCTGAGCGATGGGCAAGCTCTCCAGCTGGCCGAAAACTCAAATCTCTCGCAGCTGGTTGAAATGGCTGGTCAAATCCGCGATCAAGGATTTGGCAACGTTGTAACTTACTCTCGCAAGGTCTTTATACCTCTGACTCACCTCTGCCGGGATGTCTGTCATTACTGTACTTTCGCGACTACACCTCGAAATCTCGAATCGCCATATATGTCGATTGAAGATGTCCTCGAAGTGGCACGGAATGGTGCAAAACTCGGATGCCGGGAAGCGTTATTCACGCTCGGTGAGAAACCGGAACTTCGATATCGTGTAGCTCGGGAATGGTTGAATGAGGCGGGTTTTAAATCAACTGTAGATTATTTAGCTTTTGCCGCTAATCGAGTATTTGAGGAAACTGGGTTGCTCCCTCACTTAAACCCAGGCAATCTGACAGCAGCGGAATTTAATGAACTCAAGCGAAGTGCACCCTCCATGGGCATTATGTTGGAGTCTGTTTCGGATCGCTTAACGGAGAAAGGGCAGCCGCATTACGGCTCACCGGATAAGATCCCGGAAGTGCGGCTACAAACATTGAGAGATGCCGGCCAAGCTAAAGTTCCTATGACGACCGGGATACTCATAGGTATAGGCGAGACACGCCGGGAACGAATTGAGTCCCTGCTAGCTATTCGTAAAGTGCACGAGCAATTTGGTCATATCCAAGAAGTGATCATCCAGAACTTCAAGGCCAAAGAAAATACCAAAATGAGTCAAGCGCGGGAACCGTCGCTGGATGAACTGCTATGGACCATCGCAGTGGCGCGGATCATCTTTGGCCCACAGATGAGTGTTCAAGCACCTCCTAATTTGAGTCCGAATGTGCTCCCTAAATTGGTTGCAGCGGGTATCAATGATTGGGGTGGTGTATCGCCTCTTACACCCGATTTCGTAAATCCCGAAGCTCCGTGGCCACACTTACGCGATTTAGGTGCGGAAACTGCCAAAGCTGGCAAAAATCTAGCTCAGAGATTGACTATTTATCCACAATACATCTTGGATCCAAATACTTGGATGGATTCAAGATTTCATGCGCCGGTGCTTGATCTCGTCGACTCTGAAGGATTACCGAGAGAGGACGAATGGTGTCCCGGGGATCCGATAGACCCGCCCGAAGGCGAATTACAGAGAATCAGGTCGGTTCCCAGTGTGGTTTCGTCCGAGATAAAAGCAATCGTACAAAAAGTGCATGCGTCAGAATTACTGGCTGAGAAGGATATCGTCAGGATGTTCAGTGCTCGAGGCGATGATTTCAGCTTCCTTTGTCAAGCGGCTGACGAGATACGACAGAAAGTCAACGGTAGGGAAGTTACTTTCGTCGTCAATCGAAATATCAACTACACAAATATCTGTTACTTTAAGTGTCAGTTTTGTGCGTTCTCTAAAGGCAAGTTATCAGAAAACCTACGAGGCCGTCCATACGATCTGAGTAAAGATGAAATTCAGCGACGCGTGAAAGAAGCGTGGCAGAGAGGCGCGTCCGAAGTCTGTATGCAAGGAGGCATTCATCCAGAGTATACCGGCGAGACATATGTGGATATCGTTCATGCGGTCAAAGAAGCTGTGCCAGATATGCATGTTCATGCATTCTCACCGTTGGAAGTCTGGCAAGGTGCAGCCACTTCAAATCTGAGCTTGGCGGACTATTTGGTTCGTCTAAAGGACTCAGGACTCGACACCCTACCCGGAACAGCTGCTGAAATATTGGACGATGAAATTCGTGCCACCATTTGTCCTGACAAAATCAATACAGAACAATGGTTAGAAGTCATGCGGACTGCTCACGGAGTTGGGTTTAGATCGACTGCGACGATTATGTATGGACATGTGGAACAGCCTATAAACTGGGCAAGGCACCTTATAAGAGTGCGCGATCTACAGCGGGAAACGGGTGGATTTACGGAATTCGTACCACTCCCATTTGTACATAGAGAGGCTCCCATGTATCTCAAAGGTAAGGCTCGGAAAGGACCTACCTTCCGTGAATCAATTTTGATGCATGCAATTGCCCGATTGGTGTTACATCCATTCCTGACCAACATCCAGGTCAGTTGGGTCAAGATGGGGCACAAAGGTTCGACAGCCGCATTGAATGCAGGATGCAATGATATGGGCGGCACATTAATGAACGAGAGTATTTCCCGCGCAGCCGGCACATTGCATGGCCAGGAGACCGCGCCGAATCAAATGATTGACATGATCCGATCCATTGGTCGAATTCCAAAGCAAAGAACTACGCTTTACCAGACCCCATCAGAAGATCTAAAACTTCGAGGGTTAGATGCCGGTCCGCTGACTGATATCGTGAATACTCCAGCACGAAAATACGAGCGTAAGCGGACGCATGACTTGGTGAAGAACCAGCCTATAGATCTAATCAACCTATAGAGGTGACTTAGAAAGTCAGCTTTTTTAACCTCCAGAGGAGAGGTTTCGGACCTTTCGTTCTAGTTCCAATATTCGGTTGTTATTGCTTGACCGCGAACGATCAATCGCATCAATAGTCTCTTTGGCCGACTGGACCTGCAATACCATATCCGAAACTTTACGAGCGGTTTGTTGATCCATGAGGTTGACTTTGTCCGTTAAATCTTGTTGATTTCTTGTCGTCAAGATTATGTTGGTCTGAATCTCATCTATGCCGTCTTGGATAGTGGTTAACTGCCCCTGCACTTGGGTGACGTTCCCACGCAACGACGCGATGTCATTTTTGATCCTATCGTTATAGAGATCCCATAACTTTCGAGTTTCTGACTCCCACAGCTTGACTGATTGTGCAACGTCGGTGTCGGATTCCGTCAAAGTAGATTCTGTGACTTCCAGTTCCTGTTCGAGTACAGAAACTTGCTGCATGAGTGTATTGATTCTCTGGCTTGCCTGTTCCAGTTGACTGCTTTGTTGCCATGTTAGCCATGCGAGCAATCCCACACCGATCAGAGCGATAATCAGCAAGATTCCTGTAATGAATCCTGAAGCGCCTCCAGATGATCGGGACTGGGAGGAACGATACCTTTCCGGTCGTTCCGGGGTCAAATTGTTGGATGTGGGATGAATTGGTTCGTCGCTCACGCTACGACTCGCTTGATTGGTTGTTAGAGCCTAGAAGGCAGAAGGCACAAATTTTAATTTGGCTCAAAAAACTTGAGGGAGTGATTTCACTCCCTCAAGACAGGTTTATTGAAGAAATACAGAAGCTACTACAAGCTCATGCTAGAGAAGCATAACGACTGCCCACATGACTACGGTCAGGACAACGCTACTCGAAATAACCCCCTTTACTGTAGTTAGAGGACCAGTCTTTCCAAAGATTGCATTTAGTTCAATCGCTGCGATGATCACTAGCCCGACGATGAGTCCCCACATATTGTCAAAGCCACCGCCCTGTTGTGCATGAGCGCTACTGACCATGAAAAAAAGCATCGGTAGGGAGAAAAACGTGTTGGTTCTGGAAGCCAGAAGTGCTTTAGCGGCAGCTCCAGCTTGATTGGGGTCTGCCGACCCGCCACCAGCGACCGACTCATTGGACGCGATAACGACTTTCTGATTCGGCCAAATAATCAACCAGACGTTTAGGAACATGATTGTTGCCATTACCGCACCGAGTGTAATGTCCACTCCAAGTGTTCCTATACCATGGACATACCATACCAGGTAGACACCTGTTAGGAATGTCATCATTGCTGCCCATCGAAAATACCAAAGGGCATTCGGTACTAATTTCGTAAACAGTTCGACCTTTGCTTCGTCACTTGCCTTGGCTGCAAATCCACCTTGAATAAAGTTAAAGTAGTACAGCAATCCAATCCAGGCGATTCCAAAGACGATGTGTCCCCATCGAGCGAGGAAATTAATTACCTCCATCCCATCCATTGTTGCCTCCTTGAGAAACTAGAGATAGCATAAAGATAATACTTCACAGAAGTTGTCTAACCAACCACTTTCTTAAGGTCATGCGAATCTTTGTGCCTGAGCATCGGTCACGAGAATTGAACCCAAAGTAAAAATCATCAACGAATCTAAATAGCTATGGACACTACCAGCCCTAATCGATTGCTGTCGCTTCCTATTCGACGACCGCTTGCTGTCACGATGTTCTTCGCGGCTTTAGTCGTTTTAGGTTTGATCGCCGTGGGGCGTATGTCCATCTCCCTGTTTCCGGTGCTACAAGGGGATGAGCTGTCGATTGCTTTCTATCGAAGCGGAAGTGATGCGTCCTTTCTAGAACGAGAGATTCTGATACCTCTTCATTCACGGATTGGCTCGGTATCGGATATCACTGAGACCAGGTCGTTTATTGGCGGTTCCTCGGGTCGAATCAACATTTCATTTGAACCCGATACTGACATAAAAGTGCGGGAATATGAGCTCCGTCGAATTGCATCCAAGCTACAGCGCGAACAACCTCAGGGAACGACCTTTATCAATGTCGAGACGGAGTCGACAGGTGCATTTGACACCTTCGTGATGACAGTCTCAGTCATGGCAGAAGGGCTAGAAAAGGATGCCCTATATGACTTAGCCGTGCGCTTGATTGCACCGAGATTAGCCTCAGTCACCGGCGTCGCATCGGCCGAAGCTAGAGGAGGTGGTCAGCAGCAGATAACGGTGATCATAGATCCGTCAAAAGCAACCAGTTTAGGTGTGACCAGTCCAGAAATCGAAAGTGCCGTAAACCGACGATTAGGACAGATACAGCATGTAGGCAAATTAGATGAGGAACATGGCATTGTTGACGTGCTCGTTGACGGTAGGGTGGATTCGATTAATCAGCTCAACCAGACTCAAATTAGCGAGAGGTCGCCGCTTCGTCTTGGTCATGTCACGGAGATAGAAAAAGGCTACGGTCAATACGAGACTCTTTATCAGGTCAACGGCAAACCCGCAGTTGGTATTTCAATCTATCAAGACGATGATGCGAATCTGGTTCAAGTAGGTGCTGAACTACGCGATCGAGTCGCTGAATTGAAGGAGGAAATGGCGTGGAGAGGTGTCGACCTAGTAGTCCTGAATGATGCTTCCGAGATGGTGAATGATCGCATTTCTGATTTGCTCCGCATGGCAGCGATTGGATTTGGGTTAGCGTTTGTGGTGCTGTATATATTCCTTCGCCAATGGCGTGCTGTCATGGTTGTCGCGATTGCGGTTCCGGTCAGCATTATCCTGGCATTGTCGATGCTGTACCTACTCGGCTATGACATAAACATCCTGACACTATCAGGATTAGCGATTTCAGTTGGGTTGCTGGTTGACAACAGTGTGGTCGTTTATGAAGCCATTCTGCGTGGTATCGAGAAGGGTATCAATCCAGAGGAGGCAACCTGGACTGGTCTACGACGTACTATACGGGCGATTTTCGCAGCCAGTCTGACCACAGCAATCGTTTTCTTACCGATCACGTTTGTGGATTTAGAGGTTACTTTCGTTGAGGAGATGATCAAAGTCTTTGCGGTGGCGTTCTTGTTACCGATCGGTACTTCTTTACTGGTGGCAGTGGGACTCGTCCCATTGCTCGCGCACAAACTAGCAGCTCCTGCAGCAGTCAAGCGATATGAAAAAACGATGGAAGATCGCGCGCGGCGCGGAGGTGTTCATGAACCACATAGCACCAATCTTCTACTCGGTGGCTTGTCAAAAATCTCTTTGAGACATCCCCAGTCCTGGCTCACGGGAGTGACATTCTTTGTCGTTGTGACCTTGTTCTTCTTTCCCGCACTGTTTTCTGGTAGTAATCAGGAGGCACAAAACGCAGATTCAGTCGAATTGACGCCGGTATTTGAGCGCGGTCCCCGCAATATGGAAGCTGTCAAGCGAACGATTACACAAGTAGACGAGGCATTGTTAGAAATAGAAGGTGTGGAATCTGTCGTCTCCCAGGTCGAGAGTGAAGGCGGTACCATCACAGTCAATTTCGTTGATATTGAAGAACGACCTGAGTCATTGACCGTTAATGTCGTTCGCTCCAAAGCTAAGGAAATCAGTGAACAGTTACGAGGTGTAGATATCCTGAGACCTGGCGAAAACCGCTACTATGAAGGTCGCCGCAGCGAACGTGGAGGGAACCAGAGCTCATTCAACCGATCTGAACCGGAAGAGATCATTCTGACCGGACCAAACAGTCAAGAGTTAATGGATGTGGGTGAACGAATAGTTAATCAGCTCGAAAGTGTTGACGTTATAGATCGAGCTTGGCTTTCAGTCCGGCGAGCCAATCGTGAATTGTGGGTCAGTCCTATTGATTCGGTAATGGAATCGCTGGGATTATTTCGCTACCAGGTAATGCCCGCATTGAATTTTGCTGGCATCGAAGGTCGAGCAGCTGGTGGTCGATTTAGCTTAGACAACGGAAGAGAAATTCCTGTCTCGATTGAACGCGAAGGTGCGCGTGAACAGGAAGCAAGCGTTGCGGAACTACGCAAGGTGCCGATCTACACACCTTCAGGACGTGTTCAACTTGATCAAGTTGCAGACACTGTACGAATGCCTCCTGCACCCATCATTGTGTACGAGAACGGGCGCAGAGAGATGCGTCTGTTCTATCAGTATGTATCGGATGTAGGGGAATCTGATTCCTTACGAGAAGCAGCTTTGGTACAGATTCGGCAAATCGTTCAGGAAATTCCCAAACCGGGAGATCTTGCCGTGGAGTTCCCCGACGAATCGGAAACCATGTCGCTGGCGGCGAAGTTGGTTATACCGATTATTCTCATGCTCTATTTAGTATTGGCAATGACTTTTGAGTCCATCTCAATGCCGTTTCTGGTTTTCGTGGCCATACCACTGACACTTCTTGGAGCAGTGTGGACTTTACTGCTCACTGGGATGGGCGGTGATCCAAGTGTCATCGTAGGAGCAATCGCTTTGTTTGGCATCACGGTGAATCCAGCAATTTTGCTCATAGATAGGATGCAGCGTAAGACCCTTGATGCAGGTTGGTCGACCGGTGCAGCTGCATTTTCTGCAGTTCGTGAACGAACACGACCAGTACTTTTGACCTGTGCAACCACCATCGCGGCTCTGCTACCGTTAACCATTAGTAAAGGTGTGCCGAATGAACTGTGGCCTGGATTCGCAGTGACCATTATCGGTGGTCTGATTACCTCAGCGGTGTTGACTCTGTTAGTCATTCCGGTTGGTTACATTCTGATCAAAAAACTGGATATCCTGTTTGGGCGTGTGGGTCCGTGGCTTATGGTAGGGTGGATTGCCGTGGTCATTGTCATCATGGAAACTCTGATTGTTTCAGATCTGTTGGAATCCATGTTCTGGATTTTTGTTGTAACTCTGTTGGTAATGGGTAGCTCACTCGCGTTTATTGTCATGCTGTTCAGGAAAGAAGAAATTCCCGAACCAGAAGTGGTAGACGGAATCACCACTCTGGAAGTCACTCACTTGCACAAAGTTTATGGAGCATCGGGTCCACTTAGGTCGACACTGAACGAGCGAAAGGCGTTTATGCAGAAAGTTCTGGATGTAGGAGGTCAACTTTTTGATCGTTCGCAGATCATTGAACGAATTGCTGTTTACCTTCTTATAAGCGTTGCACTAATAGGTTGGGGGTATGTCGTTGATCATCTATTCTGGACATTGATTTGCTGGTTACTAGGTTCATCCACCTTTGCATTCCTTTTTACGGAAGTCTCCAAAGTGCGAGGCAAGGTTGACCGACTTGGAAACGTAGAGCTTGCTTGGTATCAGAACATGTTGAATTACCTGTTACCTTGGTTCGGTCTGGTAGCTTATTTTTACTTTGTCTGTCTAGAACCCTACTTAAGCGGTGTTCAAGACGATTTTCATTTCTTTCTTCCAGCCGTCGGAGCAGTATTGGTTCTTCTATTGCAACTCATAAGGTGGAACGCAGTACGGCAGGTGCGAGGTGCACTCACAGAACGCGCCACCGGTTTTCTGAGGTATCCACGAACGCTTTGGCGTCGCATCGCAAGAAGAGTAGGCGGGTTAGATTTGCCTTCAAGGGAATTTAAGGCACTGGTTTCGTTTAACTTCAAGGCAACGAAAGGCATGATCGGATTACTTGGACCAAACGGTGCGGGTAAAACGACCTTAATCCGACAACTAGCTGGCATTCTCGATCCATCTCGTGGTGTCGTGAAAATAGGTGGAATCCCCATCAACAAGATTCGAAAACACCTGGCTAAGTGGATCGGTTATTTGCCCCAGGATGCGGGCTTGCCTGATCGACAGTCTCCGCATGAATACCTTAGCTATTACGCCGCGTTGTATGAACTGCCATTGGATATTCGTCAAGAACGAGTAGATAGCCTGCTTGATGAAGTGGGATTGACAGAGAAGGCAGATGAGCCGATCGGTTCGCTTTCTGGTGGAATGCGACAACGAGTTGCCGTGGCGCGTACATTGTTGCGACTTCCGCCAATCATTATCGTTGATGAGCCGACGGTGGGGCTTGACCCAAGAGAACGCATACGCTTCAGAAATTTACTTGCGCGACTCGCCGAGAATCGGATTGTTTTGTTCTCCACACATGTCGTGGATGATGTTGCTGTTGCTTGCGAGCGCGTTCTAGTAATGGCAAGGGGAGAATTGCGTTTCGATGGTTCGCCGAGCGATTTGGCATCCATGGCAGAAGGTAAAGTTTGGGAATCAGTCGAACCGGAAGAAGACGTTCAGCCTCTTGAAGAATCGGCAATTTTGGCATCAGAAATTCCTATGGGACAGGGTACGGTACGGCGACGTATTCTGGCGTATCAGTCTCCAACCGGCGACTCAAAATCGCTCCAACCAACACCGGAAGATGGTTATCTGTGGTTAATCGGACCGCGGACATCGATCGCATAAGATGAAGCATTGGGTTACAAAGGTTCGATCGAATCTCGAACTGTATCGCCTTGCGGCGACCAGCTTGGCTGGAAAGCGTTTTTGGCTGCTTTTTTTGGTGGCACCAATCTATCTTCTTGTGAGATGGACACTTCATTACTTCAATTTCAATCAGATCGAAGTAGCGGATATTCAGGGTGATATTTTGGCAGTTCCCATGGTGTTGATTGGGATGGTCTTGGGTATTCGACTGATTGCAGGTGAGATTTCCGGACGCACACTAGAGATTATTTACACCGTACCAGGTGGTTGTGAACGGGTATGGTGGTCCAAGCTTATCGCCGCAGTTCTGATTCTTCTTCCGCTGGAAGTCATGCTGGCAGTTGGTGCTTGGTTCATATTCGAGCCATTCCCAATACTCATGCTTCTTGGCGCGATGCAGACTGCAATTTTCTATCTGTTGGTGGCAATGGGGTTCGCAGCATTATTTCGAAGCGAGGTGGGAGGTGGTATAGCGGTCTTTGCACTCCTAATGTTCAATGGACTAATCACAGGTTTTGGAGAAAACCAAATTGTGGTTTCGCCCTTCTTCAATCCTTGGATGCTTGAAGATGCTGAGTTCGACGAAGTAGTTGCTTCAACCGTCCAGAACAAAGTAGGTTATTTATTCTTGGACTTCGCGATCCTGGCGTTGACTTTCATGCGAAGCAATCGCAGAGAAAAGCTCCTGAGTGTCTAATAATTGTTTCTGTAAGTCAATCACAACCCGAATGTTGGAGAATACGTGAAAGCAGCTGTAATGCGAGAAGTAAATGCACCACTAGAAATTGAAGATGTGCAAATCAGCAAACCTGGTCCACGGGAAGTTTTGGTGCGGACGGCGGCTGCGGGAATCTGCCATTCAGATCTTCACTTTCACAATGGATCCTACCCGTACTTTCTTCCTTGCATATTAGGGCATGAGTCGGCAGGTGTGGTTGAACAGGTAGGTAGGGATGTCACGTATGTAAAACCAGGAGATCATGTAATCACCTGTCTGTCGGCATTTTGCGGTCATTGTGAGTACTGTTTAACGGGGCACATGTCGCTATGTCAAGAGCCAGAGCTACAGAGAAGACCTGACGAGGAACCCAGACTATCGCAAGATGACACGAATATTGCTCAGTTTCTGAATCTATCTTCCTTTGCGGAACAGATGTTGGTGCACGAACATGCAGTTGCCAAGATACGTCCAGATATGCCATTGGATCGCGCAGCCCTCATTGGTTGTGGTGTGACTACGGGTGTCGGTGCTGTGATCCATACTGCCGACGTTGAACCTGGTTCTTCAGTTGCCGTCATTGGCTGTGGTGGAGTGGGATTGTCGTGTATCAACGGTGCGCAGATAGCAGGTGCCGGGCGCATCATTGCAGTGGATACTGTAGCAAGCAAATTAGAGCTTGCACGAAAATTTGGTGCGACGGATGTGGTGAACGCTGCCGAAATAGATGCCGTAGAAGCTGTGCGAGATCTCACAGACGGTGGAGTCCACTATTCCTTTGAAGCGATTGGTCTAAAAGTCACCACCGAACAGGCT
>MPMU01000057.1 GCA_002238665.1 Gammaproteobacteria bacterium bin55 | reverse complement strand
ATGCCTTGCTTGCCTGTCATCCTCTTGATCTATCCTTAAACACTTCCGAAAACCGCGCGTTACTCCCGAATGCTGGCAAATTGCGTCGCCCGGCCCGCTCGTCCAAGGTTTGAGGACATGCCCGGCGCGCGTGACATCCACAAAAAACGGCTTTAATGGACAGGAACTATCTAGTTGATCCGAATCAAATTGAGTATCACCTCTTCTCAGATACACAAAATGTAGTGCCTAAATCGCACTATGTATTTCTGAAAATCTTTCCCTTAGGCATTTAAACCGTCAAGGTCAGGTGACTAGAGGGGGCAGTATTTCCTTGGCATCCTCTTTGGCCGCAACTGGGTCGCTGATCACAGATTTACATGACCGAGCTATGCTACTTCAGACATTCTTGACGTTTGACCCGACGGATGACACGCGTTTACAGTTCGGTGTCCTTGTTCCAGTAGCAGATCAAGGTACTGAATTTAGTAAGCGCTCTGCCGGAATGGATCAGACTTTGGGTGGCGGTTGGTCGATATTTTTAAATCTGTCTTATTACTTGTGAGTTGGTCCTAGGTAGATTCTTGGCGGACTACCTTCAAGCTTCATCCAATAGCTTGTATTTAAGGAGTCTGTGACGAAATTGATGGTAGCTCAATCCTAAATTCTTTGCTGCTGTTCTCTGATTGTGCTTTGCCTCGTCCAATGCTCTCTGTAGTAGACCGGTCTCAAACTTCGCCACCTCCTCACTCAGATCAATCGGCAGTTCTAAATTGGATTCGTCGTTTTTACTCTCTGATTGCGGCTTCCCTGGTCGAAAGGGTGACTCGAAAGGATCAATCACGATCGATTCGACGGGTTCGCCGCGACTTCGATATACCGCTCGTTCTACGACGTTCTTCAGTTCGCGAACGTTGCCGGGCCAGTGGTGACTCTTCAGAGCTTCAACCGCAGAATCTTCAAATCCAGCGAAGAACTCGCGCCCTAGCTCTGAAACCATATTCATTGCAAAGTATTCTGCGAGCAACAGAATGTCTTCAGCCCGCTCGCGTAGTGGTGGCAAGGTAATTACGTCAAATGCCAATCGATCCAGGAGATCCTCGCGGAAGTGACCCTCTCTCGCCTGTGTTTGAATATCTTGATTAGTAGCAGCAACGATCCTGACGTCGACATCTAAAGTACGGCTACCACCTAGTCGTTCAAATTGACCGTATTCAATGACTCGCAAGATTTTTTCCTGAACACGCATAGAGGTAGAACTCAACTCGTCTAGGAATAGGGTGCCTTCGTTTGCACGCTCGAATCTACCTTCGTGCCGCTTCATCGCTCCTGTGAACGCTCCTGCCTCGTGTCCGAAGAGTTCGGACTCAAGCAATTCATCGTTAAGTGCTGCACAATTCATCTGAAGGTAGATGTTTTCCCACCGTTTCGATAGGAAGTGCAAGCGTGCCGCAATAAGCTCCTTGCCAGTACCTCGTTCCCCGACGATTAGTACTGGTTTGTCGAGAGGTGCGACTTCGGAGACATGTTCTAATATTTCAAGGAAAGAGGGTGCTTCCCCGATTAAACGAATTTCACTCATCATAGTTAGTGAATTTAACTAATAGTTAGGAAGATTCGCAAATTGACTTTCTAATGATTGTGCCTCAAATATAAAAAAGTGCGTAAATTCAATGAGATAAATGGATCGCCAAGTTGGCACGCTTCTTGAAAATAGAAAGAAACAAATTGAAAACATCAGGAGTTGACAATGAGTGTTTTTTCCCGAATGTCTGATATCGTGAACTCGAATATCAATGCCATACTCGATAAAGCCGAAGATCCAGCCAAAATGGTTCGGCTCATTATTCAGGAAATGGAAGAGACCTTGGTTGAGGTTCGTTCCACTACCGCTAGAACCATCGCAGACCGCAAAGAACTGCGCCGCAAAATTGAGTACCAGTCTGCGGAAGTGGATAGCTGGGAGGAGAAGGCTGAACTTGCAATTAGGAAGGGTCGAGAAGACCTGGCTCGCGGTGCGCTTCTTGAAAAGCAAAGAGCGGCTAAATTCGTGGACAGTCTAAATTCCGAACTGCAACTAGTCGAGGAAAGCCTCGAAAAAATGCAGGAGGACATCCAAACGCTCTCTACCAAACTGGTAGACGCAAAAGCTCGACAAGCAGCAATCTTAGTTCGAAGCAAAACAGCTAAAGCAAGGTTGGGTGTTCGTAGGCAATTGTCCCAGCGAAATGTGGATGATGCAATGGTCCGTTTCGAGCAATACGAACGAAAGATGGACGATCTTGAAGGTGAAGTAGAGTCCTATAACGTTGAACAGCAATCATTAGCGGAGCAGATTGACGAACTGGATGACTCGGTGGAAGCAGAACTTGAGTCGCTGAAGTCAAAGATGTCAAAAACAAGAGATTCCCAAGCCTAGATTTACATACGAAGGAGGGGTCATAAATCATGGACCTTTTTATGATGCAATACTGGGGACCGTCGCTCATACTGATATGTGTCGTCGTCTTACCCTTATGGATCATCATGCACTACGCCACGAAGAATAAAGTCAAAAGGGGCTTGAGTTCGCAGGAACAAGATGAGCTGGAGTTATTGGCAATCGCTGCAGAACGTATGGAAGATCGAATTGAAAATCTTGAAGCAATCTTGGATGAACAGACGCCAGAATGGCGTAAACGGACAAGAGAAAACATAAGCGAATACGATGAGTAGAAAAGACCGAGACCAAGACAGGGCTACGAGACGCGCCTCACGACGTACTTGGCGAGAAGAAGAAAGAATGGATCGTATGGCAGGGAACTGGCGCAGTAAGTTTGGCCGAAGAAAACTCCGATTGGATAAAGAACGGGCGATTTTTCTAGGTGTCGGTGCGGGGATAGCGTCCTATATCGGGATTGAAGCTTGGCAGGCAAGACTGGCTCTCATCGCATTATTAATCTTGACCGAGGGGCTAGTAATAGTCTTTTACCTGATCTTCTGGTTCATACTTCGCAAGGAGAAGGAAGAGGAATTCGAAGGTAGCGACTCTGGGGTCGATAAAAAGACTAAGAAAAAAGCGAAATCTAAGAGATCCAAGAAGAGTTCCCCAAGAGCTACCATCGTTCAAGATAGACCTCGGATTGCGCTCAGAGTAGTTCAAGGTGATTTCGACGAACTGGAGTTAAAACTAAGGCGTGTAGAGAAATTCGTTGCGTCTGGTCAGTACGATTTACATCGAGGATTCAATGAGATCGGTGCCAAATCTTAGTGCTATCACACAACCTTCTGGGTTGACAAAACAACGGGCGCATCATCCGTGAAAATGCCGGTGACACCGAGTCGTTTTAGTTCAATAGCTCTGTCCAAGTCGTTCACGGTGTAAACCAACACTCGAAAGCCTAATTCCCTTAGCATTGCAATATTCTCGTTCTTGATTTTGCGATCTGCGAGGTGTACTGAAAAAGCACTCAGAGATGAAGCGCGATCAATCACTGTTCGAGTTAAATCTCCACTAAGCATGCCAACCCTCACATTAGGACAGGCTTCACCAAACTCCCGCAGTTCCTGAAAGTCGAAGGACGACACCAGCACTTGTTCCGTCTGACTGGGGTTATGACGAAAGTAGCTTCCAGTCAGTTTGCCAGTACCTTCACCTTTTAGCTCGATGTTGATTAGGTGATGAGGTTCTAGCAATGCAAGTACTTCAGTCAGTAGCGGGATTTTCTCGCCATTTCCCGCATTTAGCTGACGTAAGCTGGCCAACGTATACTGATCGACGAAACCCCTCCCCTCAGTTGTTCTATTGACTTTTCGGTCATGTATCACCACCAACTGTTCTTCGACGCAGTGAACATCTAACTCGATTCCAATCTCTCCTGACTCCAGAGCTCTTCGAAACGATAGAAGTGTGTTTTCAGGTGCTTGAGAAGGAATACCGCGGTGTCCAAACACGAAAAACTGGTTTAAATCATTCCAATCGGTCATTGAGCTTTACGGATGTGAATTTTACTGTATATAATTATAGTTTAAGGAGTTCAATGTAGTGAACAGATTCTGCTCACTTTAAAATGAAAGAATGGCTTACCAGGTACTGGCAAGAAAATTCCGACCAAATCAGCTTGGTGAGGTTGTTGGTCAGGACAATGTTGTCAAAGCGCTGACAAACGCGCTCATCACAAACAGACTTCATCATGCTTATCTCTTCACTGGTACGAGGGGAGTCGGGAAGACTACGCTTGCAAGGATACTGGCTAAGTGCCTGAACTGCGAGCTGGGAGTCACCGCAAACCCATGTGGTGTGTGTGAGAGTTGCAGAAGCATACAGGATGGATCGTTTCTAGATTTACACGAAGTCGATGCAGCTTCTCGAACGGGTGTAGAAGACACTCGCGCGATGCTGGAGAATGTCCAGTGGATGCCAACGACAGGTCGTTACAAGGTCTACTTGATTGATGAAGTTCACATGCTTTCGACTGCGAGCTTCAATTCGTTATTGAAAACACTAGAAGAGCCCCCGGACCACGTCAAGTTCATTCTTGCGACAACGAATCCCAAGAAGGTCCTCGCAACTGTGTTGTCTCGTTGCCTGCAGTTTCATCTGAGAAATATTTCACCACCGGAGATTGCAGAGCAATTAATCAAGATTCTCGGGCAAGAAGAAATCACCTATGACGAAGAGTCGGTGAAATCAATAGCTCGGGCAAGTCAAGGTAGCATGCGCGATGCTCTTTCAATCACTGATCAAGCCATTGCAAGATGTGGTGACCATCTCGATACCGAGACTGTGGTGGATATGTTGGGTACCGCGCGAAGCGATGAGGTCATCCTCTTGCTCACGAAGTTGGCAGAGGGGGACCGCGAAGGACTATTCAGCGTAGTGCAAGATCTAGCCTCCAGGTCTGTGGATTTTGCAGATGTACTGGATGCATTAGCGATTGCACTCCATGACCTAGCAATGTGCGTCTCAACAGGTGCTAAGTTAAGCAACGACCTGGACGCATTCAGTGAGAAGTTCGATGCGGTTTGGTTACAGTCTGGCTACCAGATTCTGATTATGGGTGGCAGAGATCTGCAGTACGCGCCTTCTCCACAAGTCGGCTTTGAAATGACGATGATCCGGCTTTTTGACTTTGCACCTCACACTGCAAAACCAAATCCAGTAGAGCGCAAGAGCACGAACCCCAAGGTACAACCGTCCAACAATAAGAATGCAGCACCAAGATCGGCGAGTACTCAATCCTCAGAAACTAAGTCAGTTGAACCCGTTTCTCAATCTACTGCCGTTAAACCAGTCAGTACAGTAGATCAACCCAAGAAACCGAGAGCAACGAAGCCAAAAATTCCCAAGATGGACAAGTTACCTGCGAGGGTACAACAGGCAAGTAATGTTTTTAACGCTAAAGTAGTCAAAATTACGCCTCTTGATCCAGAATCGGCATCAAGTCAGCAACAACAATAACCGGAACCACCATGAATCTTTCAAATCTAGCGGGTATGTTCAATCAAGTACCCGCCATCAAGCAAATATTCGAAGACTTCGAGAAAGATCTCGCAACCGTCGAAGTCACCGGGGAAGCTGTAGGTGGTCAGGTCACTGTGACCTTAAATGGAAGACACGATGCCGTTGCTGTACATATCGATCCAGCACTCATGTCGCCGGAACATCGTTATATGGTTCAGGACTTTATTTCAGCCGCCATCAATGACTGTGAACGAAAGCTCGAAGGAGTTTTAGAGGCCAAACAAGCAGAATTCACTCGAAATAATCTCGGGCAATTCATGAAGCTGATGGGTCGGTAGCACGTCGTGGAAGGACTCAGTCCGCATCTGTCCTCTTTGGTAAAGGCATTTCAGTTTCTGCCAGGTGTTGGACCTAAATCTGCCATCCGTATGGCATTGTTTGCCTTACAACGACAACCGGAGAACGCTCGACTCCTGACGGAGGCACTAGTCAATGCGCTGGAAAACGTTAAATTATGTGTTGAGTGTAGAAATCTGAGTGATCTTGAAGTTTGCCCGATTTGTGCAAATCCACGTCGGGATAAGTCAATCATATGTGTAGTGGAAAGTACAGAAGATCTTATCGCTATCGAGTCAAGTAAGGCGTTTTCAGGTACCTACTTTGTATTGCATGGATTGCTCTCGCCGATCGACAATATTGGTCCCAAAGAACTTGAGATCTCAACATTAAAAGAAAAGGTGGTGGCCAAACACTGCTCCGAAGTGGTGCTTGCAACTAATCCCACGGTAGAAGGTGAGACAACGGCACAGTACATTTCAGAAATCTTGCCCGAAAACGTAAAGACCACTAGGATCGCCCATGGTATTCCCATCGGTGGTGAACTAGGCTACGTGAGTAGTAGAACCATTGCACATGCTCTTGACGGAAGGATTCAGCTTCAGGAAGATGGTTGATTCGTCCACGCTGAGTAAGACGAGTAGAAATCGTTGTTAATTCAGACCCAAAAAGCTCTTGACCGACTTGATTGGAACACAGATATAGTCGGAATAGACCATGAGTTTGACTGGAGGGATACCTATGGTCCGATACCTTCTCTTGTTCAGCTAGCGACTCAAGACCGAGTTGTTGCAATCGATTTGTTGGTCGGACTTGATCTGACTTCGTTAAGAGAGCTCCTAAAGAATCCGAATGTGACGTTTGTTTGCCATGATGCATCTAGTGAACTCCCCTTAATTCAGGAGGTATTCGACACCATACCTTACAACCTTGTAGATACACAGCTTGCAAGCGGCTTTTTAGGCTCAACAAAGGTGGAGAGTTTTGGATCCCTAGTAGCTGAATATTGTGGGATCACTTTGGACAAGAGCAAGCAGACCTCTCCTTGGCTCAATCGTCCACTTAGCAAAGCTCAGTTGCAGTACGCACTCAACGATGCTAAGTATTTGCCTCTGCTGTGGACGGAAATCCAGAAACAATTTGGTTCTGATGAGAGAGAAAGTTGGTTTCAGGAGGAGTTGCAACTTCAGAAATCTGGGATTCAGTCGAAAGCAAAGTACTTATACACACACATGGGTGTCAAGAACAGAGGAGCGTTTGAACCCATCCACTACTCCTTACTTAGAGAATTATTTGATTGGCGCGAGAAATTCGCTAAGAGAGTTGATCGCCCGCGCGGATGGATTGTTAGAGACACCGTATTGGTACAGCTCGCTACCTTGGGTGACTGTCAGGTTGGAACATTTATTCGAACTTTGAAAAATCTAGATTTGCACAAAAGGCTGAACGAACTGAGAAAAGTTTTCATCGCATGGGAAAGACGGACCGATGATGTTGCACAATTTCTAAAGTTGGGGGGCAAAAGTCGAGAACGATTGGTCCAGGACCTGCGCCAAGCCCGAGATTTGCAGGGAACTGAGCACAATATTTATCTGGACTTGATATTTCGTCGCAAACAAGCCGTTGAATTGTTTGAGGACTTCGTCACGACGGGAGAGTTTCCTGCATGGTTTGGAACGTGGCGGGACACGTTGGTTGGAGAACAATTCAGGAGTATTCTTAGCGCTTATGCAGAGGAAGTAAACGCACCTTGAGCAAATTAGAAGAGCGCTTCTGGGAAACTAAATCTCTCCAGGAAATGAACGATGAAGAGTGGGAAGCGCTGTGCGACGGTTGTGCTCAGTGTTGCCTGATTAAGTTTGAACACCCAGTAAGTAAGGAATTGGCAGTGACTCCGGTTGCCTGTGAGTTATTGGACTTAGAAACTTGCACCTGTACGAACTACCCAAATCGACACACATTGATTGAAGACTGTATCGAGTTAGAAGCTGACGGTATTCTTGATCTACATTGGTTGCCGAAGACATGTGGTTATCGACTCGTCGCAGAAGGAAAGCCACTTCTTCATTGGCATCCTTTAGTTTCTGGTGATCCCGGTAGCGTACATAAAGCGGGCGCAAGCATTAAGGATAAGGCTATCTCCGAGAGAGACGTACATCCTGATGATCTAGAAAGACAATTTGTGCGCTGGGTTGAGTAGCGTCACTGCACATCGATGAACTATCTCATTGCATGGGGCGTTTCAGGTTTTGGCGCGATTGTCGTAATTGCGCTAGGTGTCTATCCCTTTCGGCATCTTCATACGCTTAGATGGCTAGTCGTTGCACTCGGAGCTTTTTGGTTACTCATACCCTGGCACTTTAAAGATGGGTATTTCGCGCCTTTCTATATCGTTTTTTTATTCCAGGTCTTCTTTGAGCCTGATACAGATTCGAGTGCTGTCATAATGTTTGCTGTACTCGGCAATTCGGGTTTGGTCACAACATGGATTGCCTTACTGAGTGTGAAGCGCTTCCTCGACCGCAAGTCTCGTTACAAGAACACCAACGTCTAGATCTCTATGGGGATAAAGAGGAAACGGTTTTGCTAGGTGTAGTCTCATTTCGTTGCTTGTATACGAGACTACCCAAGCACTCAAAACATTGAGTTCGTTTGGGCTCCGTTTTGATTTTCTCACCGGCTATGTCAAACAACGCTCTGGCTATCTGTTCGGGAGTTGCATCAATGCGGTCTGGGAATGGTATGCGTGAACGACCACGGTTGCGTTTCTTACGCACTGGGTAACTCCTAGTTCTATTTAGTCTTCTTTCAGTGAAGCCTTCAGCGATTGCATGTATCCACGCCTGCGGTTCTCTCTCCGCAGACCGGATAGAGTGTAAATGTTGCTCTTGAGCTTATTGCACGGGCCGCATAGCAGGATTCGGTTCGTGACGTGATTGATTCCGCCATCCGAACGCGGGATGTTGTGGTCAAGTTCCAAGTAACGTGGGTCGTCAAACATCCTATTGCACCCTTGGCACTTTGAGCCATGTTGCGTCAGCAGATGCTCATACATTTGTGTACGACTCATCTTTTGTCCCTCAGGCTCCTTTATACGCACCTTAACCCGAAGAAACGGTGCCGCAGTTTCCCTGTCGTCGGTGCGTTCTGGGAACTCCGACGTAAAGTGAAAGTCCTCCGCAAAGATATATTGTTGCTGAGTTTTTCTTGACCGCTTCGTGCGCTTCGGGTTAAAGATGCCAATCTTGTTGAACCGCTCGACTACGACCTCAGGTGCCTTATCCCAAATGTCGATGCCAACCCATTGCCTTCCTAGTTTTTCCGCAGCAACACAGGTCGTCGCGCACCCTGCAAAGGGATCCAATACTACGTCGCCCTCGTTTGAACTAGCTTTGATGATCCGTTCGTAAAGAGCTAGGGGTTTTTGGGTGGGGTAGCCGGTACTTTCCTCACTATTGTTATAGTTCGTAAATCCAGGAATGTCTAAAATGAGCGCTTGTGCCGGATTTCCAGTTTCCGCATCAGCATATCGCTTTAGTCCGGGCCACACCCCTTTTTTGGGATGGTTTATTAGCCCAGCTTTATCCAATGCGTCTAGCCGGTCGTGGATTCCTTGTATTGATCTATAACCGGGAATAATATTCTTCTCTATCCACACGGCGTAATTGCCCTTCAAAGGTACTGACCATACTCTGCCTCTCGCCCGAACATCGTACCTAGACCAAGGTAATGAGCTCTCTCCGCCACTGTAGCCATGCGACGGCCCTGTAAGATCCGCTGATCTGTATTTCCCACGAGCATCTTTCATTGGATACGCTTTTTTTAGTTCATCGTCAGTCTTTGCTATGGAAATTTCTTCGCCGTTCCAAGTGATTGTTTCAGAACGACCATAAAACAAAAGCCGATCAGTATTGTTTCCGTACCGAGAGGCATCGTTATGAGATGTTGCTCTTCGCCAAACAATATCATTTTTGAAATTTGCTCGCCCAAATAACGCATCCATAATCAATTTCAGGTAATGACTCGCGGTAGGGTCGCAATGTAGATAGATTGATCCTGTAGGTTTAAGTACTCGGTGCATTTCAATCAATCTCACCGCCATGAAACATAGGAACGCTCCCATACTGTCTGAATGTGCCAACCTTGCTGACTGAATGACATTCATTAAGTTGGGCTGATCATCTTTAAGCTGGTCGAGCCAATCTTCATGCACATCACGCTCCCAAGTCCACCTATCCTGAAAACTCGCGCCACTGGCCAGGGTATCTGGCGTTGCGTGGAAGTCCTTGCTCTTATTGAAGGGTGGATCCGTAGCGATTAAATCCACAGATTCAGAATTCATAGCCCTCATAACGCCCAGATTGTCGTTATGAAACAGGGTTCGGTTATTCCAGTTTGGTTTCGCCACTACATTACTCCTACGGTGACTTGATCTTCGGCAGTGACTAGCTGGTCGTAAGTCATGTGTTTACCTTCAATATTACGAACTAAATCCACCATCTGGACTAAGGTATCGAACCTACGGATGCTATGTTGCCCTGCGAACTCACTTACATAGCGGTGCAAATGCTTGAGTGAAATCTTGTGGTAAACACCCTCAAAATTCCGCTTCATCATCAACCAGAACAACTCGATCCCATTCGTATGTGCTTGTCCTCTTACGGACTCGGCGACCGTGTGCTTCACCGTCTCGTGACTAAAGAATACATCAATTCCTTGGTATCCGTAATGTTCATCGGAATATATCGAAGAACCTGCCTCAACGATAGAAAGGAGTGGACCGTGAAGCGTCCCGGCGGAAGTGTCTGATACCAGCGCTGCACGTATCACACCCTCACGCTCCTTGATACCTACGAACGCAGTTTTCCCTATGGAGCCACGACCGGCATTGAGCTTTTTGGAAGCATGTTTGTTGCTTTCCTTACCGACAAAAATAGGTCTCATCGACTTCTACAACATGTTTTAACTTCCGTTTAAAACGATCCCAGCCACTACGTATCTTCTGGGACATCGTCCAAGCGATCTTCTGTGTAATTTCTTGGCTCCAGGTGCAGTTTCTTACTGGATACTCCTTTAAAGCCGGTAGACAATAGATAAGTGGCAATGCCCCTGGTCTGTAAGGAGAGTTTTCTTTTTTTGCATGATGGTTTCGGTCTTGACACTGAAATCTTTACCACAGGACTTACAACGATAATGTACTGCTTTCTGATCCTTGCGAGGCACCGTATCCTACGACCCACAACAAGGGCAATAACGACCCTCGCTTCCAGTGCTCTCCCTCGAACCACTTCCTAGCTGCTGATCGTCAGGAAACATCCTAAATAACTGGACAATGGTTAGTTCTTTTCTTTCAAACCTACCCGGTGCTTTCCTACCCATACGTAGAGCTACCTAAATGCGGTGCTATCTACGTTTTCTATGGGTAGATGTAGGAATTAAATCAGCAATATCGGAAGTGCTAAGTGCCATTTTCTCAAATTTCCTTATGGGTAGACTCGTATATAAGCCACCTTATTTACATGTGTGCAGTCTTTTGGGCGAGGTGTAAACCAACCACACCGATTACGATTGCTACGATACAGAGTATTTTGTAAAGGTTGGTTGATTCATTGAGGAAGAAGATGCCAATAACCGCTACAACTGCTGTCCCGACACCTGCCCAGATGGCATATGCAATGCCTAGTTCAATTCCCTTTAAAGACAAGGCTAACAACCAGAACGAAATCCCGTAGAGAGCAAAGGTTGGTATTGCGAACGAGAGATTTTCAAATCCATTCGACAGTTTCAAACAGACTGTGCCACTAATCTCTGCGATGATTGCGAAAGTCAAATAGTTCCAGAAAATCATGGGTGCTCCAAAAAGTGATTCTGTGAGAGAGAGTTTGCGGATCGGATTGGTTCGCCTTCGAGACGAGGATGTAGATATTTGTCGATTGAAAACTCAATACAGGTAAGTGTTGAGTATTTTCATTTGAATTAGACCGGTAGAAATTGCAGTTCGTGCAACATAAATCTTGAATTCTCACTCCATCTAGGATGAAAATCCTTAAACTATTGTTCCGCTCCCAAACGGGTAAAAAGCTTCTTTAAAGCACTTGTCTCTGAAGTTGCTGTCCCTCTACCCAATTTAATTCACAGAAAACTAAGACTTACATGATTTTTGACAGCACTGACACCTATATCTCCACCGAAGAACTCTCGCTCGCAGTAGACGCAGCGGTCAAGTTAGAACGACCGTTGCTTGTCAAGGGTGAACCTGGTACAGGTAAAACGTTACTGGCCATTGAGATTGCCAAATCCTTGGATTGCGAACTCATTGAATGGCACATCAAGTCCCAAACCAAGGCCGCACAAGGCTTGTATGAATATGATGCAGTATCACGACTTCGTGATTCACAACTTGGGGACGCGCGAGTCGGTGACATTCGCAATTACATTAAGCGCGGTAAACTCTGGGACGCGTTTGCGTCCGAGGAACGATGCGTGCTCCTCATTGACGAGATTGACAAGGCCGACATAGAGTTTCCAAACGACCTACTGCAGGAACTTGACCGTATGGAGTTCTACGTTTATGAAACCCAGGAGACCATTACAGCGAAACAACGACCCGTTGTGGTGATTACCTCGAATAATGAAAAAGAACTGCCTGATGCATTTCTACGTCGCTGTTTCTTCCACTACATCAATTTCCCAGATCGTGAAACCATGCAGCAGATCGTCGACGTTCACTTTCCTAGTATTAAGAAAGATCTTGTCAAGGAAGCGATGGAAATCTTCTTTGATGTCCGCAAAGTGCCTGGATTGAAAAAGAAACCATCGACTTCTGAATTGATTGATTGGTTAAAGTTACTTATGGCAGACGATATTCCCGATGAAATTTTGACGAATCGTGATACTAGCAAGGCCATACCGCCACTCTACGGAGCACTGGTCAAGAATGAACAGGATGTACATCTACTTGAACGACTTGCATTCATGAATCGCCGGAATACTCGCGGTTAACCAAAAATGTTGATTAATCTCTTTTTCACGCTACGCAAGTACCAAGTACCAGTAACAATCCGTGAACTCATGGATTTGCTAGGTGCGTTACAACATCGATTGGCTTTTGCCAATATGGATGACTTCTATCTGCTGTCACGTACGTGCCTTGTGAAGGACGAAAAAAATTACGACAAATTCGATCGAGCTTTTGGTGCATATTTCAAAGGACTCGATGATTTTCAAGGATTGCTTCAAGCGCTCATTCCGGACCAGTGGTTGCGGCATGAAATAGAAGATCTTCTCTCCGAAGAAGATCTCAAATTGATTGATTCATTGGGTGGCCTTGAGGCATTTATTGCGAAACTCCAGAAGCAACTTGAAGAAGAACGCAAAGCAGCTGAAGAAGCAGAACGTCAGCGACAGCAACAGGATCGTGAAGGGAAAGGTGATCAAGAAGGTCGTGGCGAGGGTGGCCGAGGCAAAGGGAAGAAACGCAAAGGTCGTAGAGCTTGGGATCAGCGCCAGTACAAAAATCTAGACGATGGAGTCGAGCTTGGTACTCGCAATATCAAGATGGCACTGCGACGATTGCGCAAATTTGCGCGCACCGGGGCGGATGACGAACTCGATATCGATAAGACCATTAAGTCAACTGCGAATAATGGCGGATTGCTAGATATTCAGATGCGTCCACAACGGCGCAATACGGTTAAGGTATTGACGTTCTTCGACATTGGCGGATCCATGGATGCGCACGTAAAAATATCTGAGGAACTGTTCTCCGCAACGAAGACAGAGTTCAAGCATTTAGGAAGTTATTACTTCCACAATTTCATTTACGAATCCGTTTGGCAGGACAATAAACGACGGATGAGTGAACGAATCCCCACATGGGAAATTCTTAATAAGTTTGCTGGAGATTACCGGATCGTATTTATTGGCGATGCGACGATGGCTCCATACGAGATCACGCATGCTGGTGGAAGTGTGGAACACTGGAACGAGGAACCTGGTGCAATGTGGTTGAGTCGATTCACCACGCTTTATGACAAGCTTGTTTGGATTAATCCAACCCCACAGGAAACATGGGAATATTCCTCATCTGTAGGTATCACACAGGAATTGGTGGAAGGACGTATGTATCCCCTTACGATCCGTGGATTAGAGGATGCCATGGGAGTGCTTTCTAAATAAGTACTAGACCTTTAGCCAAGTCGAACAGTACAACTCACGACTAAGTGACCAGTAAGAGATAGGTCACGCTGGTCGATTACCCAAAACCGAAAATTCGGAACTAAACCTATTTAGTGAACCGCTTCACAGAAGCTTTGTAATTCCGAAAATACCACGCGATGAAAGCACCACAGAGTTTTCCGCGGTCGGCGCAAGAAGTATTGATTAAGGATGAATATGCGTTCATCCAGTCATTAAAGAAGCAGAAGAGTCCGCGTCGTTCGCGGAGGTTTGTCAATTCTCATTTGACATTCAAGCGACGCATGCAAAGCATGCCGTCCAAGATTAGCTTTGAAAAGTCGCTGCCAATCAATGAGCACCTGGCATCGATCATCCAGTTGATCAAGCAACACCAGGTCGTTATCGTCGCAGGGGAGACCGGCTCAGGCAAGACCACACAGTTACCTCTAGCTTTGTTGGAGGCTGGGTTTGGTGCGCGTGGCATGATTGCCCATACACAACCGAGACGGTTGGCGGCACGCGCGGTGTCGCAGAGAATCGCTCAACAACTCGGACAATCGTTGGGCGATCAAGTCGGTTATGCGGTCAGATTCGATGAAAAGTGGGGATCGAATACGCTCGTAAAAGTCATGACAGATGGTTTGCTATTGGCAGAGATTAGTCGAGATCGATTCTTGAATGGATACGAGGTAGTCATTCTTGACGAGGCGCATGAACGAAGTCTCAACATTGATTTCCTGTTGGGAGTATTGCATCGGCTTACAAGACAGAGACCGAATCTAAAGGTCATAATCACGAGTGCGACCATTGATGTTCAGGCGTTCTCGAAGCATTTTCATGACGCGCCGATCGTTCAAGTAGAAGGCCGGAGTTACCCGGTCACGGTTCACTACCGTCCGGCACCAACGGATACTGAAGAAACGGTATTAGATTGTCTTGAAGAGATACGCAGGGAGAATCGACCGAAGAATCGTGACATTCTCATGTTTCTTGCAACCGAGCGCGAAATATTCGATTGGACTAGCTTGATTCGGAAGCGATTCAAAGATAGTTTCGATGTATTACCTCTCTATGCTCGACTCCCTCCAAAGGAACAAAGTCGGATTTTTGCGGATTCAAAACACCAACGAGTGTTGCTCTCGACGAACGTAGCCGAAACCAGTCTTACAGTTCCGAATGTTGGATATGTCATCGACTTAGGAAAAGCTCGAATCAGTCGCTACAGTCTGCGTTCTAGGGTTCAGAGATTGCCTATTGAGCAGATTTCTCAGGCAAGTGCAAACCAGCGAAGTGGTAGATGTGGTAGGGTTGCGCCTGGTACGTGTTATCGCATTTTTGATGAAGAAGAGTTCGAGAAATCCAAGCCATACACCGAACCAGAAATACAGCGATCGAATTTAGCGAACGTTGTTTTACAGGCATTGCATTATCGATTAGGCGATGTCAGATCTTTTCCGTTTTTAGAGCCACCGCAGACGGTCGCAATCAACGAGGCATTTAGAACCTTGGAGGAGCTTGGTGCGGTATCAGATGACGCTCTGACGCAGGTCGGCCGCACGATGGCGCAATTCAACGTCGACCCTCGTTTGTCTCGGATTCTCATTGAAGCAGAGAAACGGAATGCACTCGACGAAGTATCCATTATTGTTGCGTTGTTAGCAAGCCAAGATCCGCGACTGCGTCCGTTGAACCGACAACAGGCGGCGGACCTTGCACACCGCGAATTCAACGATCGGCAGTCAGATTTCCTTTCGCTCTTGAACCTTTGGCAAAAGATTGAAGAACAGAGATCAGAAGGGAACAATCGAAGCTTGAGAAAGTTTCTGGAGGAACGATTTATCTCCTACAGTCGAGTCAGGGAGTGGCAGTCACTCAGGCAGCAAATTTTGGGCATTGCGACGAGTCTTGGTATGGGACGGAACAAAGAGCCAGCATCTTACCAATCCATTCATACGTCTCTGTTGGCTGGGTCTCTTCATTTGATTGGCAACTACGATCAGAACGGCGAATACAAAGGAATGAACAACCTGAAATTTCGTCTGTTACCTGGTTCAAATCAGCAGAAGCGCAAGACCAAGTGGGTATTAGCCGGCGAAATCGTTGAGACATCTCGAGTATTTGCTCGTATGGTGGCAAAGATCCAACCAAGATGGATTGAAGAAGCTGCCCAAGATCTGTTGGCATACAGTTTCTTCGATGCTTGGTGGGATGACAAGCGAGAAGAGGCGATGGTGCTTTGTAATGGGTCGCTCAAGGGTTTACCGGTGGTTTCGCGAAGATCCGTTCGATTGGCTTTGCACGATCAGCCACACGCACAGGAATTGTTCATCAAACATTGCTTGGTAGAGACTCAACCGGGAATTGAATTTCCATTTTTAAAACACAACCGGGCATTGCTACAAAGCATGCAGGAAATTCAGGCAATGGAACGTCGAACTGACATAGTGGTCTCTCCCCAAGATCAGTATGCGTTCTATCGAGATCGGTTACCTGAGGATGCTGTTTCAGTCAAAACTCTGAAGCGCTGGTTGAAATCTGCACCAAAAGCAGAAGTAAAGCGGCTCATAATGACGGAGCAGGATCTGCTACTTCGTACAGACATGCAGCTAGACGAGAATGCATTCCCAACTGAATTGGGCATTGGAGATTCAACGTTGCCATTGAGTTATCGATTTGCTCATGGAGAGATCGATGATGGGGTCTCGGTCAAAGTAACAGTAGATCAGCTGTTTCGGTTACCTCAGCATGTACTTCAATGGCATGTTCCTGGTTTCTTTGCACAAAAGTGCACAGAGTTGCTCCAAAAACTTCCAAAGCGAAAGCGAAAATCTCTCTTACCAATCGCGCACCGCGTAGAAGATGCGTTGCCCTTCTTGTTAAGTTCATCCGTGTACAGGGTCGGCAATCTCTTTGAAGTACTGGGAAATCACTTCAATACCACACATAAAGTTGGCATCGAACACGGGGAACTCGACGAAACTGAAATTTCGCCCTTTTTAGTCATGAACATCCAGCTAGTGGATCACCTGGATAAATTGATTGACCAAGACCGGGATCTACAAGCTCTTCGGCTACGGGCAGAAAAACACCTAAATAGACAGATCACTCCTGCAGTTACATCTTCATACGAGCAATCTGGCTTGGTGACTTTTCCTGTGCAGGGTTTGCCAGAGGTATACGAGGTTCAGGACGAGTTTGGAAGTCATACACTCTATCCGGTGTTACACGACAAGGTTACTCACGTTGATCTTGAGGTTCAGACGACTCGAGAACACCAACGGTCTCAAAATGAACGAGGTATCTGTAGATTGATTCTGTTCAAGGAGAGGCAGGGTGTGAGGTTTCTTAAGCGAGAATTTCAAAAGGAGCAGGAATTAGTCCTTCAATTTGCCACCGTGAGTAACACGACGGACTTATTCGATAACGTGCTACTTGCTGCTACCAAGCATGGGTACTTGGTGCAAAAGCCTCTCCCGAAGACACTAACAGAATTTGTTCATTTAATAGCTGAAAACCGCGGAACTATTGTTACAAAAGGACTCTCACTCATCGATATGGCTCGAACGATCGTGTCTTTACGACTGCAAGTTCAGAGGAAAATTCAGACTTTAGAACACTCGGCACTACAAAATACCAAACGGGATTTAGACAAGCAACTGGACCGTCTGGTACCCGATGACTTCCTATATTCCACGCCTCACGAATCGTTACCACATCTTGAAAGATACCTACTGACGATGCTCTATCGTATAGATAATCTAGCGGGTAAAGTTCAGAAAGATGAGGACTTGATTAAGGTCATAAATCAATATGAATCAAGACTTTACGCATTAGAAAGAAATGAAGAGACTGACGAATCTTGGGTCGCTTTAAGGTTCCTGCTCGAGGAATATCGAGTGAGTCTGTTCAATCAGCAAATACGGTCAAAATCACGGGTCTCGAAAAAACGTTTGGAACAGGAACTCACAGAATTGGAGTTGAAATCCGATTTCAAATGAGGTTTGTTTTGAAAAACATCAGTAGGTGTATAAGATTTACACAACGATTTAGATAGTTTGATGTCTAAAGAATCGAAGGATTGAGATTTTCAATCTTCAATTTCAACAAATTTGGTTGAGCTAAAGGAGCGAAATCATGATTGAACGCAAAACAAGATCGTTGATCTTGGGCATGGGAACTTTCGTAGTTGCCACTTTTGGAGCTTCTGCTCTAGCTAGCCTGTCCGACGAAGCTGATGAACTTCTGGACCTGAACTCTCCTAACAATAATGTCCTAGCCCTGACTGACGCCCATGAAGGTGATGGCGGTGAGGGTGAGTGTGGTGAAGGTGACCACGACGAAGGCAAAGGTGAAGGTGAGTGCGGCGAAGGTGAGTGCGGCGAAGGAGAGTGTGGCGAAGAAGACGGTGAAGAAGATACGGAAGAGGTAGAAGAGGAACTATAGTCCCTTTTTACTCTATATCGTCTCGCTAAAGTATTGTTCTGAAACCTAAAGTTCTAGGAAAGATGACTCGCTTTTAGCACGAAATATACAATGCACTATAGGTCCCAATCAGACACTTCTGATTGGGGCTTTTTTTATTCGTACTCATGCACTTCATCCAATCCTACAGTTGAAACTTGACTACTTGAAGAATAATGGGACTAACTTAATAAAGTTGGCGATCTTATGAGTGACTATGCCATTGAGGGCGCTGGGATAGGTCTTCGACGGGGCTTATTCTCGCAACAACAAGCACACTTTAAACTATTCTGTGATTCCGTAGATTTTGTGGAGTGTGCATCAGAGAATTGGATTGGAGTTGGCGGGAGATACGGTGCGCAGTTCAAGCAGTACACCGAGCGATTCCCACTTGTCTGCCATGGTCTTTCGTTGTCGATCGGTAGTCCGGCACCATTGGACATGGACCTGCTGAACGACGTAAAACAGTTCCTGGACGAGAACAATGTGCTCGTTTACAGTGATCACTTGAGTTCATGTAGTGATTTTGGGCAACTATACGACTTAATGCCAATCCCTTTTACTGAGGAATCCGTTAAGTACGTCGCTCAACGAATCAGAACAATCCAGGATGTATTAGAACGACAAATTGCGATTGAGCATGTCTCGTACTACGCGGCACCTGGCCAAGAAATGCGAGAAAGTGAATTCATTAATGCGGTTGTCTCGGAGGCAAAATGCCAGTTCCTGCTAGATGTCAACAACATCTATGTCAACAGTATTAACCACAACTATGATCCTGTCGAATTTCTGGACAGTATTCCTTCTGACAGTGTTTGCTATATCCACATTGCAGGTCACAAAGTTGAAGCTGAGGATTTGCGTTTAGACACCCATTCAGCACCTGTAATCGAATCAGTCTGGGATTTACTGGAGCTCGCGTACCAAAAGTATGGAGTTATTCCAACATTGCTCGAGCGAGACTTCAATTTTCCGCCGCTAGCTGAATTGCTGAATGAAGTCTCTCGAATTAGAGCGATGCAGACAAATTACGCTTGATTTAGATCGATGCTGGATCAAAAAAAAGGACAAAACCTCCGGACGTTCCAAGAGATACAACTGGATTTTGCGGCACATATACGGCATCCGGAGCGCAATCCTGCACCGAGTGGGATTGAACCACGAAGGATGCAGATTTATGCTCGGATTTTCTACAACAACATAGAGTCGTTTTGCGCAAGCAGTTTCAAACGTGCCAAAGCCATCCTAGGTAATGATCAATGGCATGAACTCATACGTAGCTTCGTCCATCGTCATGTCAGCTCAACTCCTTACTTTTGCGAGATTCAAGACGAATTTCTCGAATTCCTAGTAAATGAAAGTGACAAAACCTGTCAGCCACCTTTTTTGCAGGAGTTGTGCCATTACGAATGGCTCAGTCTTCAGTTGCTATTGGCCGCACCTGACATTTCCGATCGTTTGGTCGATAAAGTGGAAATGGACACCGAATTGATTCAGTCGCCATTGCTACACAATTTGGTATACCAATGGCCAGTACACGAGATTGACAAGGACTTTCAACCCGATGAATTACCCCCAAGCCCCACTTTCCTGCTCGCGTTTAGAACGCACACTCACAACCTTCAGTTTATGGAAGTCAATGAACTCACTCACCTGATACTCAAGGAGTTTGAATCGACGATCGCGGTTACTGAGGTTATTGATTTACTTTTGGAAAGAATGGGTCAAGAGGGAATTAAATTTGACCGACTTAAAGTTCAAAAGCAACTCTTTGGACTTACGGAAGACCTAGTCCGACGCGACATCTTGGTTAGAGGTGAACGCAACTAGCAGTGCAGTTGCCTAAGTCAGTCGTTTCTTGGCTGACAACTTGGCGACAATAAACTCCTCGTGAGTGCAATAGAGAAGATCTGCGATTCTGCGGATCATGTATTCCTCGTAGTGAAACTCGGAATCAAAAGTGTTCATCCGCCACAGGTGTTCTAAGAGATTTCGTTTTTCGTGATGCTCTAGGTGTTCGTTCAATAACGTCGTGAATGGATAGATGCCGGTACTGGATTCATGCGTTTCCTGCGCCTTGGAGATAACGTGTTCCACCTCTGAATTGTCGATTCCATATAGATCAGTGAGCGCGTTTCGAATGGTCTGCACCTCCCTTTCCTCAATTTCATGGTCGGCCCAAGCCACCTCTATCAAGAGCATAGCAGCTGCGAGCACCTGATCCTGTGTATCGTCATCTTCAGATTCAGCGGACTGTGATTCCTTCACGAAGAACGATTTAAT
>MPMU01000056.1 GCA_002238665.1 Gammaproteobacteria bacterium bin55 | reverse complement strand
CCGCATTAACGACTTCCGAGACCAGCGCATATGGCTTGACTCGCGTAAATCGTAACTGATAAGCGCTAACCAGCAACAAATGCCAAACCTTGGTATCCAGTTTGTCGGGAGGGTGTTTGAGCAACGAAGATAAATTTTCTCGAAGTGAGAAGTAGTGCCGGACGGTTCCAAAACATGTTTCAGAGATTAGGGCCCGATCTGGGCGATCACTCAAACTGGCAAGTACGGTTTGGATCGTCTTGCCCGCAATAATGTCAGAAAGACCAAGCGTCGCCGATACGAGAGAACCTCGACGTGAGGCCTTACGGATATTCCCACCGTATTCCGTTTGCGAAGATTTGCCTGTAGCCATTCATTGCTGCCTTGATAGGCAGAGGTTTTCCTTTACCTAGATTGAGTTGAACTATCTTCAAGTTTAATCCTTGACTGCCACAGCCTACGATGACCCCGGCCTTAGAGGCGTACAGCAAACCAGGTTCAAAGCATCCGTCGCATATCTGCGCTTCGAGTACCTTAATACGTACGTTGCCCACGGTGGTCCAGGCGGAAGATCGACCTTGAAATGCACGTATTTGAGCGTGAACGTGTACCGCATCCTTCTTCCAGTCTATACGTGCATCCGCCGTAGTTAGTCGAGGTGCATAAACAGCCTTAGAGGCTACCTGTGGAACAGGTTGTCCTGCCTTACCTTCTTGTAACTTCTGGATGAACTCGACCATCATGTCTCCAGCGAGCGTCGCCAGCTTGACGGTTATTGATTCAGCTGTATCGGAGCAACTGATTGGAATTGATCGAGACTCGTATACAGGCCCTGCGTCGAGTCCCTTGGTGATTTGCATGAGGGATACCCCGGTACGTTCATCCAAATGCAGAATCGCATGTTCAATAGGCGATGCACCTCGCCATCTTGGTAATAACGACGCATGAGCATTCACGGAGCCGTATCTTGGCGTATTCAGAAAAGAACTTGGAAGAATTAATCCATAGGCAGCGACCACCAGTATGTCTAAATCCGAAACTAAATGTTCTTGCCCACGTAAAGTAGTGGGCGTGACACATTCAATACCCACCAGATCTGCTTGAGTATTTACGGGAGTAGGACGGACCTTTTTACCTCTACCATAGGGTCGAGGTGGTTGGGTCAGTACTCGCACGATATTTAACTTCGCGTCGATAAGTGCAGAAAGAATCGTGTCGGCAAATTCAGGCGAGCCGGCGAACCCGATACGCATAGAGGTCTTTGTGTTTACTTTGGTTTGTTCCCGCGCACCATCTTTTTATGGATGCGAGAGGCTCTCAATTTCGATACATAGTCGACAAACAATTTACCGTCTAGGTGGTCACACTCATGTTGTATGCATACCGCCTTCACACCTTCAGCTTGGAGAGTGAACTTATCGCCATTGACATCCTGTGCTTGCACCTCAATCTGATGCGGTCGCTTTACTTTCTCATAGAACCCAGGAAATGACAGACAACCTTCTTCGTAAAGTGTTAGATTGTCTGAGCGGGTTATGGTTGGGTTGATTAGGACTTTGGGGTCCGAGCGATTGGGAGTTATATCAACGGTAATGATTCGTCGAGGGACATTCACTTGAGGAGCTGATAAACCTATGCCATTACTTGCATACATGGTTTCCAGTAAATCTTCACTCAGTTTTTTGAGATCTTTTGAGAAATCCGTCACTTCTTGGCAACGTTTGCGTAGATTTGGGTGCGGATACAGAAGTATGGGTAGGAGTGCCACGGCCAGAAACACGAAACCAGAGAACAAATTGTAAGAATGGGATTGAATCCAACAATGTGTGTGGTGTGCCTCACTATGTAGTGACATCATCGTTGCACTTGCTCTATTAAACTCCATACCGCTAACGTCGTCGCAAGGATAGCCAAATTGAATTACCCCATTATCGACAGGGTTCTCGTGGATCTCGGATTTATCGTGATCCCCTGGTATGGTGTGATGTACATAGCGGCGTTTGTGGTGTTCTACCTCTTAGGTAGATTGCGCGCGGGTCCGGACCAACTAATGCAGAATGGTGCTATGGTGTCGGATCTTCTGTTTTACGGTGGATTTGGCGTAATTGTGGGAGGAAGGTTGGGATATATTCTTCTCTATGCACACGAGCAATTCCTCAATGAACCTACGATACTGTTCAGGCTTTGGGAGGGAGGCATGTCGTTCCACGGCGGTTTGGTCGGGGTTCTGATTGCAAGTTTCGTCTGGGCGCGCTTAAGGAAAATCCCGTATCTCCCTGTGATGGACTTTGTCGCACCACTCGTACCCATAGGTATAGGGTTAGGTCGCATTGGTAACTTTATCAATACAGAACTGCCCGGCCGCGTGACTGAATTCGCATTAGGCGTTCATTTTCCTTGCTCTGCGGTAAGGCATTACAACCTTTTGTGTGTGACTGAATGGGAATCAGTAACAAGGCACATTTCAAGCCTCTATCAAGCTTTTGCGGAAGGTGTCGTTCTGTTTGTCGTCATGTGGGTATTTTCCAGTCGACCTAGACAGATTGGGATGGTTAGTGGGATGTTCTTAATCTGTGCGGGAGTAATTCGAATAGTCACGGAATTTTTCCGAGAGCCAGATGTAGGAATCGGATTTATTCTCTTTGAATCGATCACCTTTGGTCAGGTACTGAGTGTGCCTGTGATCTTGGGCGGCATAGTGCTAGTTCTCCCTCTCTCCCGAAGAAGGATCGGTCTAGCTCACAACAACTGAGCTAGTCGGCCGATGGGACGGAAGCTTGTTGTGGCACTGAGGGGTAGTAAACGAACGACGAGTCCGAAAGAAACTTCTTCCGCAGACCCAGCATTTCCCGCCAAGTAGCTACCAAACCGTGAGGAGCAGGAGGTAAATCATGCTCAATAGCTTTGCGAAGTTTGGGTAGGTTGTAAAACGGTACAGCTGGATACATATGGTGCTCCAGATGGTATTGCATATTCCAGTAATAGAACGCTGGGATCCAGGAGCAGGTAAATGTGCGGGTATTCATACGAAAATCAGGGATGTTGGAATTCAACCCGTAATGTTGGGGTAAACCACAGAGAAATCCAAGCCAACCACAATAGAACGTGCCGATCGTGAACACGACGATCAGAAACCAATGTCCCGTTGCAATGAACACTAACGCCAAAACGGAATGCCCGATGAGCAAGATTCGGGCCCAGTTTCGATGCTTGCGTCGTAAAAGCTCATCCTTCTCTGGTAGTACGTGTTCGTACCACTCGCCGCGCACCTCCCCTTTTGCGTGACGCCAAACTAGCTTCAGACGAAGCCAGGTGTTTTTTGGACTCCACGCGAGTAATCCAAGCCAGACTCGCCATTTTCTTACACTGAATCGGATAGGCAGTAGAACTTCGCCGTCGTAATCTGCATGGCAAGTGGCCTGGTGATGCACAGCATGACTAGCCCGGTACCAGATGAAGTCTGACCAGCTGATGAAGGCGTAGAACACTTCAAAGAACTCATTCAGTGCCTTAGATTTAAACACAGTCCGATGTTGAAGTTCGTGAATGGCAATCAGTCCCATGAATGGACCCATCGTACCGTGTAAGAATAGTGCACCGATTAGCAACGGTATGGACCAAAACCAGTTCGTCAGGGAAATGTTTAGAAAAGCTAGGTACGCCAGGATCGCGGTGGTGAAGAACCAACCTAGATGAGTTAGCGTCTGTAACCATGCACGGAAGTTGCTCCGCCGCATGAGCTTCTGTAGCACATCGCGTTCAATAGGACATCGATACCAGTTGATCTTGTAATCGGTTTTGAATCGTGGGTCGATTGGAGTACTGTCTGCTACTTCTGCCATGTGAGAAACCATTTTCGAGCTATTCGCATTATGCAATTTCCGTGGAATATTGCAAATATGTGTCGTGTATTGAGCTGTTTAGTGAATGCAATTCAGGCCACGATTTCCGTGAGACCGACAGTAGATAGGATGCGGGCGGAAATGCACAATGCAACATCCAGCGATGATCGACTTCGATGGCTTAGGGTGGCTTGCTACTCTACTGAAACGGGTCCACTTGTCGAATTTAACTTAAGCATAGACGGTTCGAGGTCGTATCCGTAGAGCGACTGACCGTGCCGATCTGAGATTCTCAATACCGAATCCGCAATGCCCGGATTTTCCAAAACCACTGACCACAGCAGTTTGTCGGTATGCGACATCCTACGCGCGTCGAACGGTTGCTTGGCTAAAACTTCAGAGGTATCGGCGGCTAGGAGAGTCAATGAATAAGGTAAATCAGAATCATCGGCTGAAACTCGCCCCGTTGCTTCTGTTTGTGTGATGAACTTGATACGCCAATTTCCTGCTGGATCGAGTGTCCCTGCCAGAATGAGCATCTGAGATTTGCCGGACTGTGTGCCATGTGTTTCTGACTGTGCTGATAGAGTCTGAGTGCTGGCTTCTGAAGGTGCCAATAGATCTTTCAAATGGGATGCCGCTTGGGCGAAATAGTGTTGAGAAATAAAGGTTGGCGAGCAGTAAGACATGATATCGTAAATGTCATGATCCGACTCCACCTTATTCCGATTTGAGGTGAAATAACCGTACTCCTCACCAATGGAACCATCTGCGTAGGGGAACTTACTATCAGCCACAGCACCTTCTAATCCGCATGGCGCATGTTCGAGACTGAAGTTATGGCCTAGTTCGTGAGTGGTTGTAGCGGACTGCGAGCATTCTGACCCGGTATTTGAAACTGCGACATGACCAGCAACTTCCGCTAGACCGCACAAGTCCGGGCTTATCGTATCCCCTGAGATAAGACCATGATAAAAGGTGAGCGGATTAGAGCCATCTTCTTCCCATAAAGTGATGAGGTAGGTTGCTAAATCTTCGGCATCGGTAACATTGGAAGGAATATCTTGGTTATCCAGTAGCTTGGTAGTCAATTGATTAAGGGGCAGATAGTCCCGCATTTCGGTCGCGTACTGGTCAATAGGAAGGGCAGAGGATGTCTCTTCATCCATAAACGGAATGAACCGAACTTCTATGCCAGGCGGTTCAGTAACCATCCAGAGATCGGTCAAAGATCTCGTCAATCGAGAACGACGGTCACTGGGGAGATAGAACGGTATTTCCAACTCAATGACCTGCGCGTTGTGAATGTCTGGACCTGCGATGAAGAACGTACTTCTCGTTTGCCAAGTATCTCCGGTCTGGTAGGTTTCACCGGATATCCAATTCTGAGAAACTTTCTCTTCGCCTACAAGTGAGAGTTGTACGGATTCACTGAAAGATGTTGTATGGTCAACGGTAATTTCCGCAATGGTGTCTCGACCAGCGAGCAGGCCGTCTGTGATTGATTGCTTGGAAGCAACTTGCCAATGAGAGTCTGCTGGATTTAACTCCGCCCTAGCTGTAAGGGGACCTTGAAAAAATTCCAGGGTCAGACCCGTGAGTGCATCGGACTCAATGCATTTCACCTGCCATTGAAAATTGTGCGACTCCCCACCGGCCCTGAGAACAAGCTGAAGAATCTGTGTACCACTTGTAACACATGTGTATGTCAGGGAATGCGTTGAGAAGCTTGAATTAGGTACTAGCGTTCCGCTGTCATCCGTTATGGTTACTCCTTCTGGAAGAACAAACGAATAAGTAACGGCTTGAGCATTAGCCCAATGCGACTGGAGGTACCAGATCAACGTCGAAGATGCAACTTCGTTAGTCTCTGCTACACCAGGTGCGGGTAATTGGTTAAACCGTACGCTGAAAGCTGGTGAAGTGCACTCTAATGTAACCAAAAGTTCGTCGTATACATCAGATGCCAGAGCACTACGCAATCGAATATATCCAGTCACTCTTCCGGGTTGTAGACACGTGAGCGTAATGGCGAGCGACTGTGAAGCATATGGTTGGAGAGAGACACTGTGCATCCCTGCCACGATAAAAGCATCGCTTGCACTAATGGAAATCAGGTTGTTTTCGCCATAAATATTGGTGAGCGTCACCGCAGTAGTGGTACTGATAGCACGGGCCATATCAAGACTGGCAAATATCGACTCAGGTTCCGCTATAGCTCCCGAGGGTGGGTCTACACACGATACGAACCAAGTGAAACTCTTCACGGTGTCACCAACATGAATGGAAAACTTGAACTCGCGATCTTCAGCCATTGAAGGGCAAACGAAATTCAGTATCGAGTTAATTTCTTGATTTCGTCTCAATGTTCCAGAAGCATTCCGAATCGTGACTCCATCGTATCCGTCTATGCGGTAATTCACTTGCTCTTGTGGCCACCAGGATGTTTGGATTGACCAGTTCAAGGTGGAGGTAGCAGGACGCGAAACCCCTACTCTCGCTTGGTCATTGAAATCTATCAGCACAATATCAATGGGCGGTACTCCACAATCAAGAATCACAGGAATCTTGGCGGTACTGGGGACCGTGTCTTGCCCTGAAGTGACCGTGATGTTGCCGATGAAACTACCAGGAGCTTCACAATTGACCGACGCTACAACATAGTCTTTGCTGGCAGAGGGCATTGAACCAGAGGTTTGGAGCAGTGTAAGCCATGGTGTATCTGTCTGAAGGGTATAGTCGGTATTTACAGTTGCCTTCCCTTCATTCAGAAGTGTCAAGACAAACATTCGTTCCGTACCGGCATCGGCAGAAAGCTCAACCAACGGAGCTTCAGAACGAATCCCTGGCTCGGCAGATTTACAGGACACATCCCAACTTACAAGGTTGGCATCGAAACCCATCAGAATCTGAAACGTGAAATCCCCTTCATCAGTACATTCGTATTCAAAAAGAGTGTGGTTAACTTCGTTGACTCGGACAGTACCCGCGGGTGGATTGGCGGTTATTGCAACGTTGGTCGAAACGGTATAGTCGATGGGATCGTGTCCGTCCCAAATTGAGTTCAATCGCCATATCAACGTACTGTAAGCGGATTGTCCAACTGCAACCTCTATGGAGTCAATGGATGTTAAGAACTCGGGTACGATAGGTGGAACCGTACAGATTCTCTGTACCGGTACCAGGCCACTCTCTTGCGCATCGTTTGAATTGGTCAGTGAAAAATGACCAGAACTCGAACCAGGTGCATCGCAGGACACCGCAACATTGAAATTCGTCTCAGTCATGGGTGCGACCAAAACGGTCTTTGTTGAGGGTTGGATCCAGTTAAAATCTGACGAGATGTTGACAGTAATTTCTTCGTCAGTCTCAGAAGTGAGTGTGAATTCCGTAACCGCAGGATCCATGCCTAGGGTCTTGGTGGTAGAGATATACCAGGGACTGAGGGAAAAAGACAACGGATTGTTGTCGGGTGGTTCTTGCTGAGCGTTTGCGGTGGTCGAGAGCGAAATCAGCAAGCAAACTGCTAGGCATCTCTTGTGCCCGGTGCAACTGTTTTTACTTATTGTCAAACTAGTGAAATCACACCGAGTTCAGGGATTGACGGCTATGTTAGTCCCAACGTCCTGACCCCAGATAATTTGAAAATCAGTTGGCCGGTAAGGTTTAGACAGTCTGACGTCAGAAGAGTCCTTTCATTTTAGCAAGTTACGCTATCAACATCCTCTTTAAAATTCGCATGTCCCCGATGGAGACCCTGTATTGCAGAAGTATTTAGATCTTCTAGATCACGTCTTGACACATGGGATTGAAAAACCCAATCGAACCAATACGCCGACGCTTTCGCTATTTGGTCATCAATTGCGTTTTGATCTTAGCGAACGATTTCCTGTGCTTACCACCAAGAAGATTTTCTTCCGAGGCATTGTCCATGAGTTGCTTTGGTTCTTGCAGGGAGGAACCAACGTAGGCTATTTGAGGGACAATGGCGTTCGATTCTGGGACGAATGGGCAGATGAGGAAGGAAATCTAGGTCCTGTTTACGGCGCACAATGGCGAAACTGGCAAACGATCGATGGTCGCACCGTGGATCAGATCAAGAATGTCGTCCAATCGCTAAGAGAAGATCCCCATAGTCGCAGACACATTGTGTCAGCATGGAATGTTGGCGAAATTGACTCCATGGCTCTTCCGCCTTGCCATACCCTATTCCAGTTTTATGTGGCGGATGGCAGATTGTCATGTCAGCTCTACCAACGCAGTGCAGACGTGTTCTTAGGGGTGCCGTTTAATATCGCAAGTTATGCTTTGCTCACAGCCATGCTCGCTCAGGTGGTTGGATTACGACCTGGTGATTTCGTCCACTCATTTGGTGATGTTCATGTATATGTCAATCACATTGATCAAGTGAGGGAGCAACTTTCACGAGAACCTCTGACTCCACCTGTTTTGTGGTTAAACCCGGACATCGCCGACATTGACAAATTTTCAACGGAAGATATCAAACTCAAAGGCTATCACTCACATCCAGCCATCAATGCGCCAATAGCGGTCTGAGCTCTGTGCGTATATCACTCATCTGGGCGATGACTGAAAACCGAGTCATCGGCAAAAATAATGCATTGCCGTGGCAATTACCGGATGAGATGGCGTATTTTCGAAAGGTCACTTACGGGCATCCTGTTGTCATGGGTAGAAAAACCTTTGAATCAAGGGGCCGCAAACCTCTACCCGGACGACTCAATATTGTGGTGACAAGCCACCCGGACAAGTGTGAGAACGTAGTAACGGCAAGTAACTTGGTGGAAGCCATTGATAAGGCACGGGCAACCACCGCAGTACGCGAGTTGATGGTCATTGGCGGCGCGAATATCTACCGTGAGGGGTTGGAGGTGGCGGATCGGCTTCACTGCACCGTCGTTCACGCAAAGCTAGACGGCGACGTGTATTTTCCGGAAATTGATTTCAACAAATGGTTGTTACGTTCCAGGCAGACGCACTCGGTAGATGAACGGCATCAGTATGGTTTTACGATGTATGTATTCGACCGACCAGAGAGCTAGTTCCCCACATCAGGGGACGATTCAATATCTTCTTGTTGCTCCGCTAATTCGATCGCACCTGCGGGATCCAATGGTAATGTGAGGGTTAGGGTTGAGCCAACTCCTAGTTCTGATTTAACTTGGATTTCACCACCGTGTTGACGCATTATGTCGTGTGAGAGGCTCATACCCAACCCGGTGCCGGAATTAGGATCTTTGGTCGTAAAAAACGGTTGGAAAATCTTCTCGATCGTTTCCTGAGTCATACCCGGCCCGTTGTCTTCGAAATCGACCGCGTAGCCGGCGTCTGTTTTCCGGGTGGTGATGGTTATGGTGGGCATGTAATCTGTGGCAGTCCCTTCTTCTTGGAGCTTGAGTCGTTTCTCATGGGTAGCATGGCAAGCATTCGTGGTGATGTTTAGCACCACGCGTCCAAAGTCTTGGGGTATTAAATTGATCTCAGGGATGGAATCGTCAAAGTTAAAGTCCATCTTCAATTGAAAATCAGTATCTTGGCCTCTTTGACTGTGGAATGCCAATTTCACATGGGAATCAATCAACCCGTTTAGATCGCTGGCACGCCATTCAGCACTCCCTCGTCCCATACTCAGCATATCCACGACAATGCGGTTGGCGCGTTGCCCGTGGCTTGAGATCCTTTCAAGATTGGATGATAGATCGCCACAAATCTCTCTGATTAAATCCAAGTCCAAGTTGCCGGATTCTTCGCCATCGCCAGATTTTTCGCCTTTTGAAGCTTCATCCAATTCTTCGACTAATTCTTCAATCAATTCGGCGGAAACGTCGGAGAAATTAATAATGAAATTCATGGGATTCTTGATTTCGTGTGCGACACCGGCAGTTAATTCACCCAGTGCCGCGAGTTTTTCCCTCATGACGATTTGATTTTGTGCTGCTCGTAGTGCAACGTTAGTTTTTTCTAAAGTCTCGTTTTTGTCTTTCAGCTGATTGGCCAGTTCTTCTACGAGATTCAAGCGTTGCACCTCAAGTGCGTGTTTTCTGAACACCTCAAGCGCGGTTGCCATCTGTGCTACTTCGTCATGACCAGACTGGTCGATCTCTACTTCCAGGTTTCCACCTGCCATGGTCCGCATACTGCCTGATAATCGTGTGATGCGATCAATTAATTGTCTTCCGATCCATAGCCACGCGATTAGTATGGCACCAGTAATGGTCAGTATGTTGTAACCGATGAGAACCACTTCACTTAACTGAGCCACTTCTTCAGATTGTTTCGTGGACCGGTCTGTGGCAAGTTTGGCGTTGTTAACTAACTCTTCAATCTGACTTACCAAAGCGCTTACTAACTGCTCATTTTCGAGAATCAAGGACTCCAGTTGATCAATCAGTTCGAGTTCTGCCGATCGCACCGAAAAACTGTTGTTTTTCGCTCGTCCTAAGTTGGTGATTTTTTGAATTAAATCCTGTAAGGTGGCATGATCTGGACCTTCAGTAACGTAACTCATAGATCGATTAATTCGATTGATAGCGGCGTCAAACTCTTGACTAATCGGCGGAATCTGGTGCAGGTGATCGGTCGAATGAGCCGCATTCAAGGCGCGGTTAGCATCGGCAATGCTCCGTTGGATGGTCTCCAGATGGCGATACTCGTCTACGGCTATGCGGTTAATTCGCGGTTGTCGTTCAGCAGATTCCCCCTCCATTTGGCGATAACTCGTCATGGCGAAAAACAACTGGTCGTCAATCGCCGGTACCAAAATGTGATTCGCGCGCGAATTCAGCTCTTGGACTTCCTGAATAATCGAGTTACTCGAATCAATCAACTCAAATCGGCGAATCATGAGTTCCTGGACTTGATCAATATTCGACTGAATTTTTGAACCGCTTTCCTGGATCAGGTCAATGTTCTGTTGATCGTCATACATCTCGTCAAGTAGTCGCAAATCTTCAGCAAATGCATCTGTCGTGTTTTCTATATCTTTGGCGACTGAATCAAATTCTTCCTGAGTACCAGACGCTGTCATGCGCGGTAGCGCACTCACCAACTCGCTACTAAGTTGAGCGGCTGTGAAAGCGCCTAATAACTTGGGTACGTTTTGCTCATTGACTTGAGACTGTGCATTGGCTAGTAAGTTAATCGCGACGATCGCCAATAAACTCGCCGTTAGTGTAATGATTACGGCACAAGCGAAGGCGAAGTACAGGCGAACCGAAATGAGTCTGCGTTTCGACCATAACTGTTTAAGGGGATTGCCCTGAACTACAGGATCAGCGTCAGTTTCGTTCGACATTCAAGTACCTTTTACCGGCACCGATTTTGGTAATGAAAACACTATTCGAGCCCTGATTGTCTTCCGGGCTATAAGTAAGAGTGAAGTCGTCGATTGTCATCTCAGTCGTAGATCGCATGGTATTCATTAATGCTTCTCTCGTTGGATTAGCTCCTGTGCGCTCCATAAGTTCTATGGTCAAACGCCCAATGATATAGCCCTCATACGAAATGAATCCTGGAGTAACACCGTCGGTATATTCCTCAAGTGCCTTGTGATAACTTTGGGTTAGTTTCAAATCTTGCGCGGTCGGCAAAGGTACGACCTGAGTGACATAAACACCTAAACCACGGTCGCCTAGTTGATTAGCTAGCGCGTTGCTACCAACAAACGACAAGGTGATGAAAGTTGGATTCATGCCGATATATCGAGCCCACATGATCAACTCCGCGGTAGGTCGATAGGCTCCTATGATTACGATTGCCTCTGGTTTACCGTACTCAACGTCCAATAGTGCGGTTTTCACAGCTACCGTATTTCGAGCGTAGATCCCAGTGCCAACAAGGTTCATGTTGCGGCGAGCCATGGCATTAAGAATGCCTTGGTAACCAACTTGCCCAAAAGAGTCATCCTGATAGACCATACCAATGCGGTTCACGCCGAGGTCCTCAGTGAGGAATTCGACCATTTTCTCGGTTTCCTCAAAGTAGGATGCCCTGAAATTGATCACCCAGTCGTGAGCCTCAGCCTCTCGCAGGAAAGGAGCACCGGTAAATGGACCGATGAATGGCACTTGCGAGCGCAAGATTACGGGTAAAGCAGCCTTTGAAGTGGGCGTTCCCACCTCGCCGATGAGTGCAAACACATGGTGATCAGAAATGAGCTGTTGTGTGTTTTCAGCCGCTAGACCTGGCTCATATTGGTCATCCAGTTTGACCAGGTCGAAACGGCGACCGTGTACGCCACCTCGGGCATTGACTTCATCAAACGCTACCTGAATACCAATATTTAGATTGATTCCAAGTTCTTGCGCGGGGCCTGTAAAGGCGGCGGATTGACCAAATTCAATCCTGTCGTCGTAGACGCCCGGGTCGTTAGGTTGCGCTTCTTCACCGTAAGCGCTCGGTATTGCGGACGCGAAAATTCCGACAAGTAAAAAACGGCCGAACTTCATGTGGCACACCTGAGGCTAAAGGTGTCGCGCCATGGATAGATGATTTCTACCATCGGTGTAGTTGTAGGTCAATTCGTTCATGAATGCTTTCACAAGATTGATCCCATGTCCACCGATCTGAATGTCCTCCAGAGGCTGGTCCATGTCGACGGCGTCGCGTTCGGCCAGTGGATCGAACTGTTTTCCATCATCAAACATATCAATCGTCAGGGAATTATCCCTGCAAGCAATCCGGATTTCGACTTCGTGCTTTTCGTCATCATCGTATCCGTAGCTGACTATGTTGGTAAACAGCTCCTCCAAAGCTAACTGGATTTGCATCACAACATCGGGTGAAAGATTCTCCACCCTATTAAATTCAGATAGCGCGGTGTCGAGTCTCTGAAGTTCGTCAAGACGATTGGCGAGTCGAACGGTTAATGTACCGGGCATGTATCTAACCCCCTTTTATTTGACGGACAAAGTCAAACAGGTAATGTCATCGGATTGATCAAAATCCCCAACGAATTCGTGGACAGAATCGAAAACCCGTTGAGTCACGGTTTTTGCCGAAGCCGGCACACCGTCTTTAAAAAGATCGATAAACCTTTCCATTCCGTAGAAGTCACCGTCATGAGTTTCGGCTTCGTTAACACCATCGGTATACATCACGACGTGATCACCGGGTTCTAATTTAATGGAGGCTTCGTCGTAATCCAAATCCCCCATTAAGCCAAGAGCGACATCAGGTGGCATCTCAAGTTCGGTGGCTGTCCCGTCCGCTTTGACAACTAACGGAGGATTGTGTCCGCCGTTCGCAAAAGTCAGTTTTCGATCACGATAGTCGTATTCCGCATAAAACGTGGTTACAAACATCATGGCATCATTATTTTCTGCCAGTTGTGTATTGGTCTCGCGGAGTGTTTCAGCAGGTCCATTGGTGCCGATCGCTGCACCTTTCAAAATCGTTCGTGTGGTCATCATGAACAATCCTGCGGTGATTCCTTTACCGGAAACATCAGCAATTGCAATTGCGATTTTGCCGTTTTCAAGCCTGATCACGTCGAAAAAATCACCGCCTACTGAGCGGGCAGGAGACATGCTGCCAAAAATTTCGTAGTCGTCATTGGATGGAAAGGTGGCTGGTAGGATGCTCTGTTGCATCTTACGTGCGGTCTCAAGTTCTACTTGGATGGAGGCTAAGCGTTCCTTGGAAGCAGATGCCTCAAGCCATGTCTGCATGCGTTGAATAGTCCGAGAGAGTGTGATTTTCAAATCATCGAAATCAACCGGCTTCGTGACGAAATCGAAGGCGCCGCGATTCATGGCCAAACGAATGTTCTTCATGTCCCCATAGGCTGAAATCACGACTGAGTGGATGTCGGCATTTACACCTGGAAGATGTTCAAGCAGCGTGAGGCCATCCATTTCTGGCATATTAATGTCAGTGAGGACGATGTTGATCTCTTGATCGCCTCGGAGAACTTCCAAAGCCTGGACACCGTTACCAGCGAAGCTAAAGGCATACTCACCTCTACGGATTTCGCGGCGCATCTTTTGCTTTACCAGTGCTTCCAAGTCTGGTTCGTCATCGACAACAAGTATTTTGTTAAGCACTACGATTCAGTCCTTTCCATAGGTTGTTCTTTAAGGGTTGAAGCAACTAGTTATATAAATCTAATGAACTTCAAACGATCCGATGATTCTCACTGATGCGAGGATCATGTCAGTGAAACTCGACGTAGCGAGTTCATCTGAAGGAATAAGACATTAACAATCAATACGTTAGCTTAGCCAACGCGCTGTCTGCATCTCGATTTCTTTTCGGTACATTGCTTGCAATAAGCATTGTATATGAGGCTTGGTGGTTGGCAGTAGTAGTTTTTACGTTGGCATGTTGCACCGATGCGATCGATGGTCGTGTTGCCAGAACGCAAGGGACGGTATCAAGTTTTGGCGGGAAACTCGACCACTTGGCGGATGCTTTTTTTGTGTCCATAGGATTACTCAGTGCTAGTTTTCATGGTTTGGTTCCATGGTTGCTTGCTCCCTTCATAGCCATCGCCTTTACTCAATATCTTTGGGACTCACGAGGGCAGGTTGACCGCAAATTGCGACCTAGTTTCCTAGGTAGGTGGAACGGCATTGGTTATTACATTCTGTTAGGTTTTGCCATCGGGCAACAGGCGACAGAGATTTTCTTGCCTTACCTTGCGCATGTCACATATTGGGCTGGTTGGGTTCTAGTGGCGTCAACGATTATTTCCATGGCGCAGCGTTTTGGTCAAAAGCTACGTAGTTCCTGACTGATTCACGATATTGATCGTCGTACGATGATCACACCGAGGAGGATAATGGGAAGGGCGACAAGCGTGAAGACGTGAACTGGTTCTCCCAAGATAAACTGAATGAATCCCAATGAAATGATGGGTGAGAGGAAGATTAGCTGACTCACACTGGCGACATAGGTGCTGAGAGCAAGCGCGCGTTGCCAAAGAAGATAAGTCAGACCCATCTCAAAACATCCGATCCAAATTCCGTAGCTCAGATTGATTGGCGTGAGTTCTGGGAGCCCATCGGTAGTCAAGCAATAACATCCAATCAGCACTGTCCCTACGGTAAACCCGATCAACATGAACTGTAAGGGTGGTATTGCAAGTTTCTGTTGGTACAACCAGTAACAAGCCCACAGTACCGTACTAGCCAAAATCAGGAATATGCCAACGGTACTGAAGGTATCGAAAGCTGTCACATCTCCGCGCGTCAGGAGCAGGACGACTCCTAAATAACTCACAAATATCCCACCGACGATCTTCCATGAGAGTCGTTGTTTGAGGATGGGTACCGCGAGTAGTGCATAGACAATTGCCCACAGATAGTTCAGAGGTTGGGCAACTTGCGCCGGTAGCCGGTCGTAGCCTTCTAGAAGTACGAGATAGTACAGAAAGGGATTGATCACACCAAAGAGGACGACCCAGCACCAACCTTTAGGCAAGCTCCAAGAAGGCTTCGTGAAGAGATAAGCAACGAAAAATACACACAGAGCTGAGCAACTGCTAATCCAGAGCAGCTGCGCTGGGGTCATGTGCGTTAGACCTAGTTTGAATGCGGTGGCAACAGTCGACCAGAGCAATACGGCCGCTAGACCGAACGCTAGTGATTTGGAGTTGTTTTTCGGGAGTGAAGTATCAGTCAAAGAGGTACACAGATTGCCAGGGCTTCGCTAGTCTGGAGCTTTCATTCATCCGAGTAGTGCCACAGGCTGTGATTGCCGTTCTGACTACTCAATGCGGGGTGCTACGTGTTCCCCATTCTGGTATAACGTCAGTGATGAAACCGTTTCACCATCACGTTGAAATTGAATTTCTGCATCTACGACTTTATAGAAAAACCGATCTTTTGAAGTCGCAAAAACGGGCAAGGCAGGTTGGCCAGTCAGCTGGATGTACAGTTGCTTATCACGCGCGGTAACATCTATGATCAACTGAGGTGCAAGTTCATATTTGCCCACATAGGAGAGCAATGCCTCTTCCGAAACCTCAATCTCCTCTCGCTCTTGAATTCCCAAGTCGTCCGAAACACGTTTCGTCTTATTGGATTGTCCAGCTTGGATGATCTCGAAGCCTGGTGACTGACCATCGATCAGATCGTCAAATCGAATTTGAATCTGCGCCGCATCGTATTTAAACTCGAGCGCTTTACCTGAAAATGTCAGAGGGAATTTACCTTGGCCAGTCGCTTGCGCGAAAAGTTTTCCATCGCTCTCCGAGATTGTGAAGTAGAACTCTGGAATTAACTCAAAGACACCCACGTATGGAGCAAGATTGACCTTGACCTCTTCACTCTCGTCCCTACTGGCCATGTTTAAACCAATGTCTGTAACTGATGTGTATTCAGTTGAGGAAGTTAACAGTACCCAACCTTTGTTGTTGACTGGGTCCACCGCCATAAAGGTTGCGTAACCGCCCGTACCACCGTTATGCCAGAAGATCTGTTCATTGTTTGACGTGGTAAGGACTTGCCACGCTAAAGGGTGTTGGCCCTCATCTACCATGAGGGTTTTCTGCAGGGATTGGACCTCATTCTTAGGATTAACTGTGCATGCATGAGCGATAAAACGAAGTAAGTCCTCTGCATTTGACAAAATCGCTCCCGCACCAGCGATTACATCGAAAGTCCATCTGGGCATGTCCGCTCCATTACTTGAGCCAGTCGCTATGTTGGCTGTGATGAGTCCTTCGTAAGTAGCACTAGTGGAACTCAACGCAAGAGGTTCAAGTACAAAATGACGTAGCGCATCTGGATAGCTCATATCCACGGCTTTACCCAGGATGTGTCCTAGTAATCCCATACCGAGATTGGAATAGGCTGGTTGTTTTGTAAGCACCTGTGGCTGGAAGCCACCTAGAAATTCATGGAGCGCAGTCTGATCGTAGTCTGCGTACGGATCTAATGCATCTTCAGGTTGCATGTTGTTTGCAAGACGCGGTAAGCCAGATGTATGAGTAGCTAATTCCTTTAATGTGATTGCGGCGACATCTGGACTAGCAAATTCAATCTCCGTCAGATGTTTGGAGATGGGGTCATCCCAATTGAGTGTTTCTGCATCGACCAGAACCTGCGCTAATATAGCTGTAAAAACCTTTGTGATAGAGCCAATTTCAAAAATCGTATCGCCATCTGGAACATCGGTGGTTGAGCTAGATACGTGACCAAATCCATGAATCACGGTTTCCCCGTTGTCATAGGTTGCTAGAACAGCTGCTCTAATTTCCTCTTTCTCCACGGCATTTTGGATGCCAAGGGTGAGTTTGTCCATGTCTTGGCCGTGGTTCAATGAAATAAAACAACACACAATCAACAAGCTCATGGCTCGTTGAGTGGAACGGATGGGATGTCGCTTTGTTTTTCGCTGCCTAGTGATGGTAAATCTTGTAAATATAGAGAGCTTAGAAAGGTGTGTAGCGCACGTAGACAAAAGGGACATGCAATCTTGAAAGGACTTGGTAGGTACAGTTGTTGCAGTTTAGCGCGATTCAGTCTAACGGGACTCGTAGAGCTCCACTTTTGCGATCCACATCTTTCCTGGGAATTGCCCAAATACCACTGGGTTGACAGAATCAGCTACGTTCCAGTCCACTCGGTCTGACGCTTCCCCCAAAGCGTTTTGGTTAGGACCGAATGCAGGTTTTTTACACGTTTTCGGTTCTCAGATTCTCACCCAATGCACGGATAAACGAAGGCCGGATGCCACAACATCCTCCATAGATGGTTGCACCTTTTGCCCGACATCGAAGTGCGCCGTCCACAAACGTACTTTCATTCAACTGCTCGTTTCGTTTAATCACCAGATCGTTGTCTAGCGTCCAGTCGGTGGGAACTTCAGAAAAGCGATTGGGATAACCGCCAACGGGAAGATTGGTCTTGTCAGCTACTGCCCCGACTGCATATTCGATGGACTCTGGAGAGGTACAGTTAAAAAGTACAGCCTGCGCACCTTGTTCCTCCGCTCGGCTTACCGCGAGTTCTACCGATTCTCCACTCCGCAAACAACCTTCAGGTTCCTCAGTCAAAGTGAACGAGACCCATATTGGAACTTTCTTTTTGCCAAGAGCTGTCTTGACGCCTCTTAAGGTAATTTCAGCTTCCTGAATTGAAGACATGGTTTCGCATAGGAAGTAGTCCACAAAAGGTATCAATGCGGTTGCGAGTTTTACGTAGACAGGAAAACTCTCCTCAGGAGATTGGACTAAATCTGGTCGATAACTCTCATCTAGGGGCGGTATCGAGGCTGCAATCTTTATGTGTGAGGAGGTTTTGTCCACAGCCTGTTTGGCAATTGATCCAGCCTTTCTGGCCAATTCTTCGTACCGTGAGGCAAGACCTGCCTTTTCGAGATAGCTCGGAATCGTTGAATACGTGTTGGTTGTAATAATCTGTGCCCCGGACTTAATGTAATCTACATGGATGTCGAGGACCGCTTCAGGAGCGTCTAAAAGTGCTCCAGCCGACCATAATCCATCGTGCGTGGACGCACCTCTTTCGATCAGTTCGGTACCCATGGCGCCATCTAGTAAGGTCAAGGGTGCTGATTGGTTTGAATTAGCGGATCTATAAGACATATCTGTACAAATCAAGGTTTAGCGAATGAAGTGGTTCGTTGAAACTTAGGAACTTTCCTGGTTGCGATGAATTCAAAGTCTTTCTTCCAACGATTGACTCCAGTTTATTACACTGAATTAGAACAATTTTCATATGACCAAGCACTCTATCGAGCAACTCGTCGAATACTACCGACAACTCTTGACGCCCGTTTATGCGGATCGGAAGTTTATGCATGTGGGTGAGGTAGACGTTGGATTGCTCCATGAAGTTGAACAAATGCGTGTGTTGGGTGCGAGTGAGCCATTTTTGCTAGCTGGGAATCGAGGTACATCAGATCAATCGATTGACGACAACCTTCGTTTGTACCTACTGAACTTAACGGGTAACGATATGGTAGATTCCGCCAGAAATTTCGCGGATACGGCCACCAATTTACCAGTAGAGATTCAGACAGCCATAGATGAGTGGGACCCTGATCAAGAAGCAAGATATGTTTTCGCTGCTCAGTTAATCGAAATTAGTGAGATCGGCAATCGTCAGAAATATGGCCGGCGCAAATCTACTTGGTTACTACTTGAAAATAAAACAACCATCGATGAGCTATGGGACCAGATCGGAATTGCTCGCGCTCCTTCGAAAGTGGTTGAACTTACTGATAAGGCACTCAAGTCATATGCCAGTGAGTTAGATCAAGGAGACGGTACGGTTTGGGTGCCAGATAACCAAACCAGCGTGCACGGGGGATCTGTTTCGTTAAGGTGGGTCCACACAGGAGAAAATCCAGATGCAGTGATTCGGGAGTTGAAGCAAGCCGCATCCAAAGTTCGAATCATGCCATTTTTGGAGGGGGTTCCCATGAGTATCCATGGGATAGTGTTTCCTTCGGGAGTAGTGGTATTGAGACCTGTTGAGCTTGCTGTTTTGAGACAAAGAAAGCGCCACGGATTCCTTTGGGGTGGATGTATGACTGGATATGACCCATCGTCTGAAGACCGAGCATATATGCGCGACGTTGCACGCCGTACGGGAGAGTATCTCAGCGCAGAGATTGGATATCGTGGACCGTTTTCGATAGACGGGATTCTTACGTCGGATGGCTTTCGACCAAATGAACTGAACCCTAGGCTGTCTGGTGGATTCGCACCACAACTGAGGGGATTGGCAGATCTACCCTTTGCACCCTTATGTTGGGCGGTGATGGAGAACGAATCTTTAGACTACAGAGCGGAAGAGCTTGAAGAAGCCATAGTATCCATGGCAGATAAGATTCGGGGCGGTCGAGGCATGGTGATTACACCCTTTCGAATTGAACAGCAACGCAAAATTGAGTTGGTTCGTGAAGGAGAGGCGTTCGTGATGAGCGGCGAAGGTCAGCAAGCGGATGTGGTTTTGGATGTGGGTCCGAGTCCCTCTGGTGGCATTATTTTTATGCGGCCTTCTGCAGAAACTGAATTAAAGGGCTTTCGACTAGCACCTGAGCTTGTGCGGGCGCTGTGCTTTTGCGATCAACATTTAGGAACAGACTTTGGTGAGCTAGAGGCAGCCAAGGAAGTCCGAGCTACATAACCTTGAGACGGTATACATGCAAGAGTTGATCAATCGTTTAAGAGATCTCTATAGATACTGTGAAGGACTCGAGAAGTTAAATGCCAACGGAATGACAGGTTCCGATTTTGTCATAAAGGGTGATACGGTAGAGATCTATTTCAAGTACTGTAGTAATGATCTTGGCGTATGCGAACGCAAGTTCATAGGCTACGTGATGAGTCGTGTGAAAGCTAAGAAGCTAGCAGACGACAAAGTCCCTTCTAACGTAGATGAAGGCTTTGTGTGTTCTTCTCGGCAGTTAAAAGGGGTACATAGGGCGATCAAATATGCGACCCCATGGAATTTGCAAAGACCATCTACGACAGTACCGCCAGATGAGGTGCCGTTATCTGAGTTACTTTCAGCCTCGTTGCAATCATTTGAGGAAGATTACGAGAAACAAATAGATAGGCAAGAATCTGTTTCCATCCCTGTTAATGCGAATTTCCTTCGGGTATTGGATACCACCCCGATTGATCGGAGAACAATCAAAAGTGCTGCAGTTCTCTCAAATCGGGTCATCACCACCGTTCTTAAACGATTGGTTGAACTTGGACTAGTGAATGAAGTCAAGTCCCAGGAAAAGCGCGGACTGTACTGGGTTTCGTTAACGGCAAAGGGTCTGGATTTGAGAGACAAGTCAGACTGTGCAATAGCTAAGGTCGAAAAGCAATGGATTGGGCAGTATGGCTCGAACACCATTGAAAATCTCAGGGATTGCCTGTGTAGTCTGGTCAAAGCTCAGGAGCTTGAATTTCCTC
>MPMU01000055.1 GCA_002238665.1 Gammaproteobacteria bacterium bin55 | reverse complement strand
GATTGTACGTAGCAAGAGAACCTGTGCATACTAAACCAACAAGGTGTTGACATTGCCTAGCACTCTCAAGGAATCCGATCCTTCAGGAGTCAGAGAATTGTCAAGTAGGCGATCGTAAGTAGTTTCTTTACTAAGATCCTCACTGCCCGAGTTTGGTCTAAGACACGATCAATTAGCCCATCTCGGAAACTTACAGCGGGCAATTCACATGTCGAAATTTGAAGAATTGCAATGTCGCCTGACTGCCACTCCTGTCACAAAGCCTACAGCGTCTCTCTGATGTAAAGCGGCAGTCAGTTCATAAATTTTCGGCTTTGACACTTAGGGCAATTCCAATAGGTGCCCCAGTGGTAATGATGTCTTCAACCGCAGTGCCGTCTAGGTTGGCGCGCTGGATGTTGTCACTAACTGCGTCAGTCCAATACATCTTTCCGGCTGTGACATCCAAGGCAATACAAATTGGGGTCGTCAATCCAGTGGCAATGAGGTCTTCAACCGCAGTGCCGTCTAAATTGGCGCGCATGATTTTCCAACACCTGTCAGTCCAATAAATTTTCTTCAACCCAACCTTCTCTTGTATCGTCCTCGTTCTACGATTCCATTATGAATGCGACACCCACCAAAATGATCACAGAGATACCGGTAAGCACCTTCTTTTAGGAACCCACCAACATTAAACGCAATGGTTACAACTCCGTCGTCTATTTCGGAAGATCACCCAACAATCCTATTGCGAATCCAAGCGCTAGGGAGCAAACTGTTAATTTTGCCTTTGCCATTAACTACGTAGGTTATACCATCTCTAGCACGATCATCTGCAAAGAAACTGGTGTATAGCGTGTAGGTGCCTATCCTGTCTTGAATACGGCGCACCTCAAGGTAGTACGTTCCTAAGTCAAGCAATCAATCCATATTAAAATCGGTACCGGTTCGACTTCATCGTCAGATTCGAGGTGATCCTAATTGCCGTCAAAGAGAATCCCAAGAGTATCCGTATTGTCAGTGGTTTCCAGCTTCAAACCACCTCGTTCCGAAATCTCCACATTGAAGTAATCTAGATCAACTACTTACTAGATATTTCTCTTAACGGTGGATGGAAATACAATCAATGTCGACCATGCGAAAGTGTCCCCGTGGTCATCTTCTACGGACTCATCCTCGCCAGTTCCCGACCAATTGTAAGAGAGATCAGATCCACAAAGTGGTCTGCTTAGCTGACAGCACCTAGCCTGGACGAGTTCTCCTGTGGGAAGCACTGTTCTCGTTTATGTCGCTACGCGTATCAAGCTCTCCCTTTAACGCTAAACACGCGTTTGACACGAGCTTTCATTCCTTGACCGCTTACCTTTCGTCAGGCGGAGTAGCCAAAGGTCTTAATCACCCAATCAATCCTGAGAGCCCTGGGACACCTGCTTAGTGTTCGTTAATTCACTATGAAGTCAAAGACATTCTGCAATTTTGAAGAATCCACGGCAAAAAGCTCTGTGTATTTACATTGAGCACATGTAACCGTCGTGAGTTTGCGGCCTTCAACATTGAAAATCTTCGACCACATGCCACCAGCGACATGCATCTCGCCTGTATCACATGCGCGATGTCCACACTTTGGACAATGGTAGTTGGTAGGTGGAGATGCCATGAAAATACCTCGCAAATTAGGGTCAATTTCAATCTAATTATGGTTGCTGACAAGATTTGTCAGTCTGCCACACTAAAAATACAATCTAATGTATTGGTAAGACAGTATTGAGGTGAGATAGTTGTGAGTTCAGATCCAGTCGACGTACTCATTATTGGTGCTGGTGCATCCGGTGCAGCTGCTGCTTGGAGCCTCGCCGACACGAAAATGCGGATAGTCTGCTTAGAACAGGGCGAGTGGATGAACCCGTCGGAGTATCCAAGTACAGGACGAGATTGGGAATCTCGCCATTCAGGAGACTTCAGCATCAGTCCGAACCGACGAGGTCGAATCACCGACTACCCCGTCAACGACTCGAACTCACCCATCCATGTAGCTAATTTCAATGCAGTGGGAGGTAGCACGATTCTCTACAACGGGCATTTCCCGAGATTCCATCCGTCTGATTTCCGCGTCAAAACTCTTGACGGTGTGGGTGATGATTGGCCAATTGACTATCAGACCCTCGAACCCTATTACGACGAAAGTGACAGACTCACAGGGGTTGCAGGATTAGCTGGCGATCCTGCGTATCCACCGAAGCAAGAATTCTTGCCGCCGGTTCCACTCGGACTCTCGGGTGCGAAATTAGCCTCCGGTTTCAACAAATTGGGTTGGCACTGGTGGCCTTCTGATGCAGCTGTTGCAACTGTTCCGCACGATGGAAGGGATAAGTGCATCAATCTAAGTGCATGTACGCTGGGTTGCGCACAAGGTGCCAAAGCAAGCACCGATATCACGTTTTGGCCACATGCAATCCGAGCAGGTGTTGAGTTACGAACGCGATGTAGAGTACGTGAGATTACCGTCAATGAAGACGATATGGCAACCGGCGTGGTTTATTTCGATGAAGACGGAAAGGAGCAGTTCCAAGCAGCTGAGGTAGTTATGGTTGCCTGTAATGGAGTCGGTACGCCGCGAGTATTGCTTAACTCAAAGTCCAAACGATTTCCTGACGGCATAGCCAATCGAAGCGGCTTGGTTGGTAAGAATCTCATGTTCCATCCTTATGCGTCAATCTATGGCACTTTCGACGAACCCTTGGATGGATATCGCGGTCCTGGAGTCTGTATATGGAGTCAAGAGTTTTACGAGACAGACTTAAATCGTGGGCATGTTCGTGGTTTTACCTATGAGTGCAACCGAGGTAGAGGTCCTGTCTCAACCGCTATGACCGGTGTCTTTAGAAACCATATTCCTTGGGGTGAAGGCCATCATGAAGCATATCTGGACATGCATAACCGTATGTCAGGAATGGTCTCGATTTGTGAAGACCTACCCGAAGAATCCAATACAGTCACACTTGATGAAAATCTCAAAGACTCGAATGGCATCCCAGCACCGAAAGTGGACTACACCTTGAGTGAGAACAGCCTCAACATGCTGAAGTTTTCAGTAGATCGAGCAACGGAAGTTCTCGAAGCCGCTGGCGCAAAGGACATTATGACCGAATCACCAATCGGAGCAGGTGGCTGGCATCTGATGGGTACCGCAAGAATGGGTACCGACCCGGATCGTTCAGTCGTTAACGAATGGGGACGTAGCCATGACGTCAAAAATCTATTCATCGTCGACGGAAGTCTATTTGTTACCAGTGCTGGCGTAAATCCAACAAGGACTATTCAAGCACTCGCTTTGTACGTCGCCGATTCGATGAAACAGCGTCTTGCTAATCTGTTTGACTGAGGTACGAAAATGAGCGACGAACTAATTACCTCCGACGGTCTGAATACCGAAGATCAAACCACACTCAGCGCTCTATTGAGCGCACTCCTCCCAGGCAATGAGCAGCTGGGTGTACCACCTGGAAACGACGCCGCCGTATTCGAAGATATCCAAGCCACCATACGAATATCCGCACTTGAGATGATCTCGGACGGGTTAGACGAATTAAGAAAACTAGCGCTTGAACAGCTAGCCAGAGAGTTCGATTCACTGAGCAATCCTATACGCGTCCAACTTTTCGAGCTGATGAGGTCAACCAATGGTGCGTTTTACGGTACCTTAAGTTCTGTTACCGTACAGTGTTACTACCGTAACGATCAGGTCATGGAATCACTCGGCATGGAACCAAGACCACCCTATCCCAAGGGACACGAAGTGCCCCAAGGTGACTTCAATCTCCTGGACCCAGTACGCGCACGAGGAAAAATCTGGCGCGATGTCTAGCTATTCTTAACGAGCTGTATAGCCTCCGTCTACCGGTAATACCACACCTGTAATAAAGCTCGCTGCATCGCTAGCCAAGAAAGCCGCTGCACTCGCAATCTCTTCTGGTTTGCCATATCGACCGAGTGGATGTAGTTTTGCCATATAGTCTCGCGCAACATCTATCGACCTAATTGAAGCAGTCATAGGTGTCTCGATGTAACCGGGTGCGATCGCATTCACGCGCACATTAAATCTTCCAAATATGATCGCGAACTGCTTGGTCAATCCCGCAACTCCGTGTTTTGCAGAGACATAGCTACTGATTGATCCCGTGTCAATCGTACTGAGATCAGGTAGCTGGTCTCCCTGTGGTCCGTGCAGTCCAACCAATCCGGCAACCGAAGCAGTGTTGAGAATCACTCCACCTCCCTGCTTTGCCATTCGCGGAGCTGCATGCTTCAGACCATAAAACACACCAGATAGGTTTATGTCGATGGTTCGATTCCATTCCCCGCCTGCGATACCTGCGTTGTTAAAAACAACGCCAACGTTGCCAAATGCGGATTCTGTTCGATCCAGTGCTTCCACAACTGACTGCTCATCGGATGTCTCCACAATCATTGACTCAGCCGTACCTTGTTCGAGGTTTATTGCTTCTGCGGTTTCTGCGGCACCTTCCTCGTTGATATCGGCGCACATGACTCTGGCACCTTCTAGTGCCATTAATTTCGCACTTGCGGCGCCGATACCACTTGCCGCACCGGTAATCAGCGCGACCTTGCCTTCTAACGGCCGCGCCATTATTCGGACTTCTCCATTCCAGCAACTGCTCTGTCTTTAGGAGCACTGTCGTAGGCACCACGAAAGTCTCGGAATGGTCCATCTCGCCATTCAAGCGCTGCTTTCAGTCCTTCGTCGCGAACTTTCTTACCCCAAGCAGAGGCAGCAGCACGTTGTGCGCTCAATGCTTGAATTTCGGTTCCCGAATGCAAGGCTTCACGGATTCCCATGGTTTCGTATTGACGATTGACCGCTCGCTTTGAATACATCAGCATTTCGTTGTCGATATGAGACATTCGTTCCGCAAAGGTACGCACAAACTCGTCAAGTTCTTCCTTAGGCATCGCATAGTTTGCCCAGCCTAGACGCCACATTTCGCGGCCGGAAAATGAGTCACCGATATAGGCAAATTCCCGAGCCTTCGCAGGTGGTAACAGCCAAGGTGTCCACATCATATCCATGGTGGTCATTGCTCGGACAGGAGGATAACCGATCTGCGCATCTTCAGCAACGATTCTGAAATCGCACACAGAAGCTAGCTCCGTACCCCCAGCTAAACAGTGACCTTGAATCTGACAAACTACTGGCTTAGCTAACTCCCAAATCGTCCAGTTGGTCATTACCACATGCCTAGCCCATTGAGTAGCGCCTGGGTGGGTTGTACCTGTCACCGGCAATTTTGAACGCTTATCCACATGCTCATCGGTATCTGCCGATCTTGCAGGTGACAAGTCATAGCCAGCAGAGAACGATCGTCCCGCCGACTTGAGTATGATCACACCAACTTGATCGTCAGCCTCAGCATCTCGCATGGCTTCCATGAGTTCGCCGCGGAGATTGTTGCTGAGAGCATTCAGCTTCTCAGGTCGGTTGAGTGTTATTGTTGCGATTCGTCCTTCAGATTCATAGACGACATCTTGATACGCCATAACTTTGTCCTCGTTTCTCGTTTTGAAGTTTTCTATGACTACATTATCTAGCAGCTAGAGCTGGTTGAGACTAAATTAAGAATAGAGATTCGTGAACCCAAACGGCACGATCTCTAGATCAATCCAATTCTTTCGGCCATACCAATTCGCTGAACTTTGCCAGTCGCACCTTTTGGGATGTCTTCCCGGAATATGATCGTGCGCGGTACCTTGAACGCTGCAAGTCGTGTTCGCGCATATTCCTGAATCGACCGCACGTCGGGTTCGCTGCCATCCTTTGGCACCACTATCGCACCCACTTCCTCGCCTAGTTTCTCATGCGGAACCGCAAAAGTACAAGCCTGGGCTACCGCTGGATGGTCAAGAAGGACTTCATCTACTTCGAGCGGCGCTATTTTCTCTCCGCCTCGATTTATCAGTTCTTTCAGTCGACCTGTAATCTTAACGTAGCCGTCTTCATCCATGATGCCGAGATCACCCGTACGAAACCATCCATCGGTGAAGTTTTTCTCATTGGCTTCTGGATTAGCAATATAGCCACTTGTGACATTCTCACCGCGAATGACTACCTCACCTTCCTCACCAGTATCTAGGAACTGAAGTTTTTCTGGACTGGAAATTCTTACTTCAGGACCTGCAGCGGGACCTACGGTACCCGCCTTTCTCTCCTTAGGTGGGAGCGGATTTGAACACATTTGGTGTGCCGCTTCGGTCATGGCATAGGCTTCCACTACTGGGGACCCAAAGACATCTTCGAGTCTATGCAACACTTGAGGTGGCAACGACGCTGACGATGACCGGATGAATCGGAGGTTCGCATTGGAGATCACGTCCTCATTCCTTGGAGCTCGAGCGACAATCGCTTGATGCATGGTCGGTACAGCGGAATACCATGTGGGTGTGGCATCTTTGAGCCAGGAAAAGAATTTCAGAACATCGAATCCAGGTGAGCAGTACACACTACCACCAGAGCACAGAGTCGCGAGTACTGGTGCCATCAAGCCATGAATGTGAAAGAGAGGCATGATGTTTAAACAACGATCTCGCGGAGTCAGATGCAAGGTCCGCACGATATTTTGTGCTGATTGGCACAGATTCTTCTCACTGAGCGGCACCATTTTCGGACGAGAGGTCGTGCCGGAGGTATGTAGGATCAACGAGGTTGCTCCCAAGTCTCGATTCTTGGCATTTTCGCCACTCTCACCGAGTGAGATAGCTCCTGCATGTTCACCTTCTGAAAGTTCTAAGACTCGAATACTTAACTCCGAGGCGACCTCAGCTGCAGGATCACTTGCATTAGCAACCACTACAGCATCTGCGTTTAAGTCCTCTAAGTAGAAACGAAATTCTTCTTTGGTATAGGCAGGATTCAAAGGTGCGATTGCACACCACGGAGCGAGCGCGACAAACGTAGCTGCCATTGCAAAACCATTGGGTAGGACTACTGCTACGCGTGATTCTCCGACAAGACCGAGGAGAGCAAGGGAAGAACCAATTCGCTCAATTTGGTTGATTAATTCACCATACGTCAAATCCGGCCGATCTGGCGCTGAGATAGCTACAGATGTCGGATCATTTTGTTTGAGATTCTCGAGGATTGACTGCATATGACTAACGATTAGTCCTTTCTATTAGTTGCTTGGAAATGAATATTGCGTCGTTTTCGTTCTTGTTAGGAACCGAATCTAAGCGTTACTGACTTGAGCTCGATACAGCGATTGATCCAGAAGATTCTCATCGTAAAGGTGCTCGTAAACCAAAGGTGCACCTTTCAGGCTAATTCGCCAAAGTAACCTGGTGTTAGAGGTATTGGTACCCTGTTCAATCTCAGTCGCACTATGCATTGTCGTGGGATTATCCCACATCACGATATCGTGTTTATAGTGTGCATAGCTGGTGAGAAATCTCTCGTGAAACGTATGCTGACAGAGTTCCTCAAGCAGCTCGGCTGCCACGGACTCTGCCATGCCGACAATGCCTTGAATTGTTCCTGTCACCGCATAAAGTGTCTTCTGCCTCGTCACTGGATGTTCCCTGACCAACGGATGGTACGCGGTATACGTCTTATCCCAACCTTTCGGCGGTAGTGGCACATGGTCGCCCGGACGAGCAACGATGGAGACACCATGTCGATGAATCCCAACCAAACCCTCTATTTGTTTCTTGCGCGAGGTCGGTAGAGCATCGTACGCGGCAGCCATATTACAGAACCTAGTCTCACCACCTTGTGCCGGTACGTGAATGGAGTGCAACATGGTGATTGAGGACACCGTCGATCGAAATGACTGATCAGTATGCCAATGGGCTGCACCCAAGCGCTTCTTCTTGGTATCCGTGGCGCGATTCGAAATCTCGGCTATTTCCTGAAATTCGTTCCCACCACTTAGAGGAATAGGAGTTCCCAGTCGTTTAGCAAACGCAATGTACCCAAACTTAGAGAGGCCGTTTGTTTTTACAACGACGACTCGTTGTTCGTAGAGCAGATTTAGAAGTGATTTGACCTCTGAATCCGTCATGGACTCTGGATCTAGCTCACTGACAACCGCACCAAACTGACCCTCCAAACGTTCGTTTTTCAAAGCACCATTTTCCTCGTTATTCGTTCAGAATTGCACAAGAAGCTGGGTTCACTATCCTTCAAAGAAATTCTTTGGATTGTCAACAAAGAGTCGGTCTATTTCTTCTTGCGAAGATCCCATTTCCTGCAGATCAGGAATCACATGTCGGTGGATGTACAAATACTGATCGACATTGCTACGCAGAAACTCATGCTCCTCTGGCATCGTACCGTCTGGTCGCTCTTTGTGAATATGTAGACATATGCAATCATGTGCCGGGCACAATCTATCTCCATATCCGTCGTCGATCAATCGCTTCATCGTGAAAGTTCGCATTTCTGGACTTACCAGACTTCCTGGGTAGCGGTCCAAACCTAGGTAGCACCCTTGATCCAATATCCACTTTAGATATTCGGTGTCTGTGGTGTCGTTTGAGTGATCGATTTTTACTCGTGTCAGATCGACTCCTTCTTCCTTGAAGATTGCTATCTGTCTTCTGGCAACCTGACCTGTCGGGTAGCTATGCACCATGATTGGCAGACCGGTCTCATTGTGTGCACGAGACACCGCGCGAGTCATGAGTTCTAGCTCAGGAGTCACTCCCTGGAAATCTGCCGCACATTTGAGAATCCCTGCCTTGATATCTGTACCTCGAAAGCCTTCTTCTACGTCGCGGATGAACTCCCGCGCCATTTGATTAGGAGATACGCCTCTCAGAAAACGAGGTACATCTAGCCACCAACCAGTCGTGTTAATGATGTTTACACCAGAACCTTCCGCAACCTCTTTTAGTAATTGCGGATCCTTCCCTAGGTCATACGTGGTTGCGTCAACGATGCTATCTACACCTGCCTCTTTTGCACGCTTAAACGTATCAATCGCGCGTTGGACTCGATCTTCCGGTCCAAACAGATCGGGAAAGGTCCTGAACATATTTGGCGCACTCACCATCACATGTTCGTGCATCAAGGTGAACCCTAGGTCCTTAGAGTCTATTGGTCCCGTAACAGAATTGAGCGTGGTCATAGTCGTTACTCAAGTAAAAGCTGGCACTACAAATTATCGCCACCTAAGAGTTGATATGAGGTACTTCGTTCATGGGTATTCTTCGCTCTGCAAACTAGACTCAACAAATCTCTTCTCTACTGTGTCAGCAGCCAGCTAAAGGCACAGTCCTTGCCCGCGTGTGTAATCGAGAAGCTAGCGAAAACAGTTAGCCAAACTCACTCATCTAGTAACATTCACAGGGGTATCTGTTTCTTGAATGGTCGACAAATCACTCCCACATGAAGTCGAGAAACACAAGATTTTTTAGTTTCTTAGGAGACTAAGAGACCGTACTAGGAAATTATGCTGAGCCTTCTTAAATTAACGAAATAGGACAATCCACTGAGTCTCGACAATCTGGTTTTTGACAACCAATTCACAACGAACCTTCCAGGTGATCAGGTAGAGGAGAATTTCCTGCGGGAAGTTCGCGGTGCATGCTATTCCGAGGTACAACCAACGAAGGTTTCTAACCCAAGACTCATCGCGTATTCTGCGGATTGTGCGGGGCTTTTAGGACTCTCACAAGCAGAATGTAGCTCAGAGACGTTTCTGCAGGTCTTTTCTGGGAATGAACTCCTTCCCGCCATGCGCCCGTTCGCGATGTGCTACGGTGGACACCAATTCGGTAATTGGGCTGGTCAACTCGGTGACGGGCGAGCCATCACCCTAGGTGAGATTCAGACAGACAATGGGCTATTCTCACTACAGCTTAAAGGTGCAGGACCAACTCCTTATTCGCGTTCTGCTGATGGATTAGCTGTGTTGCGTAGCTCTCTTCGTGAATATGTATGTAGCGAAGCTATGCATCATTTAGGAGTACCAACTACGCGCGCGTTGTCTCTAATTCTTACCGGCGATCAAGTCATGCGTGACATGTTGTATGACGGTCATCCAGCCTTGGAACCTGGTGCCGTGGTCTGTAGGGTAGCACCTTCGTTTGTGCGTTTTGGTAATTTTGAAATCCTTACCGCTCGACGAGAAATTGATCTTCTTGCACGATTAGCAGACTACACGATCGATTCGTGGTTTCCTGAGTTTTCGCACCTTTCGAGTCCGGATCGATATATCCAATGGTTTGCTGAAGTCAGTCGCCGAACTGCCGCCATGATTACCAAGTGGATGGCGGTAGGCTTCGTTCACGGTGTAATGAACACCGACAATATGTCGATTCTTGGCCAGACCATCGACTACGGTCCCTATGGCTGGTTGGAAGACTTCGATCCGGATTGGACACCGAATACTACGGATGCGTCGACTAGACGTTATCGATATGGTCAGCAGCCGGCGATCGCACAATGGAACCTTCTCAGACTCGCGAATGCAATCGTGCCTCTTGTCAAAGAAACCAAACCTTTAGAGGAAATTCTTCAGGAATTTGGTAAACAGTATGGCGAACTATGGGGGAGTGCTCTACTCCACAAACTTGGACTAGAAAACTGCGATGAGGTCCCCCAGGAGTTTCTAGGCGAAATGGAGCAAATGCTTCGATTGACCGAGACGGATATGACTTTATTCTTCCGGTATTTAGGAAAGTTGGACCCCCAAGCTCTTGACCAAGACTCCGACCCAATCGAGCAAATTTCCAGTGTCTATTACGACTACGAGAACATCAACTCTGATGTCCGACAAAAAATTAATCGCTGGCTGCATAAGTACGGCGAACTCACTAAATGTTGCGGTTACAGCGCCGATGAACGCAAAGCTCGGATGAACTCGGTTAATCCACTTTATGTACCTCGAAACTACCTCGCTCAGCTCGCGATTGATCAAGTGGAACGAGGCGACACCAGCTACTTACTAGATTGGCTTGAAGTGCTGAAGAACCCTTACACCGAACAATCTGGTAAAGAAGGGTTCGCGACCAAGCGTCCAGAGTGGGCGCGTACTCGAGTCGGTTGCTCTATGCTGTCTTGCAGTTCTTAGAAAACAAGAAGCTTTCTAGTCGATCAGCTTATTGATTGAGTATTCGACGATACCTCTTGCGCCAGCCGCTTTGAGTTGCGGAACAATCTGCCGAACTACCGTCTCATCTAGGATCGACGTGACATCTGCCCACCCTGTATCTGATAACGGGGAGACAGTAGGCGTTTGAAGTGCGGGTAGAAGTGCAGTCACTGCGGATACGTCTTCTTGCCGCACATTCATCATGATGGCGACCTTGCCTTCGGCATGTAAACAAGCCGTGAGCATCAGAGCAATATTCTCGATTTTCTTGCGCTTAGATGCGTCCTTGAACGACTCGTGATTTGAGATTAACCTTGGCGTACTCTGTAGAACCTCATCTACGATTCTGAGATTATTGGCTCTTATCGAGCTACCTGTTTCAGTGATCTCTACGATGGCATCCGCTAATTTTGGAGGTTTTGCCTCAGTGGCACCCCAGGAAAACTCTACCGAAGCCTGTATGTCCTGCTGTTCGAGCCAATCTTTCGTTAAGTTCACTGCTTCAGTGGCAATGCGTTTCCCTTGTAGATCTTCCGCACTCTGAACCTCAGAGTCATTCGGCACACAAAGTACCCACCTTACGGGTCGTCTACTTACTTTAGAAAAAATCAGTTCACAAACTTCGTGCACGTCGGCTCGAGTTTCCATGACCCAATCAAGTCCGGTGATACCTGCGTCGAGTACACCTGACTCAACATAACGGGCCATCTCCTGGGCTCGAATAAGCATGCACTCGATCTCTGGATCGTCGATGGTGGGATAGTAGGATCTACTAGAGAAAGTGATTGAGTAGCCTGCTCGCGCGAACAGTTCCTTCGTGGCATCCTGCAGACTGCCACTTGGAATCCCAAATGAGAGTATCGTTTGGCTCATGATTTTGAATATACCTTATTGGGATCGAATACTCGCTCTGCGATGATCTGGGATGCGCCTGTTGAAGGTTCAATTTCTCTAAAGAAACAGCTGGCATATCCTTCGTGGCACGCGGCTCCGCCGTTTTGCTTTACTTGAACCAGGATCGTGTCGGAATCACAGTCATAGAAAATACGTTTGAGTTCCTGGGTATGTCCACTCGTTTCGCCTTTTCTCCACAGCTTTTGCCGTGATCGACTGAAATAACAGACATGCCCAGACGAAAGAGTCTCGTGATACGCGTCGGCATTCATGTAGGCAAGCATGAGCACCTGCATTGTTTCGGCATCTTGTGTGATGGTAGGTATCAAGGGATTTTTCTCAAAATCGGGACAGTCCATGTCGATTCTTATAGGTTCAAAGTAGATGAGTAGATGGAATGGACGGGGTGTTCTAAACGAGAATACCCATCTAAAGTGAAAATTTGGTTAAATTCGCACCTTTAGAATGACCAACCACCCTGCGCTTGCAGGAGCAATGAGCGTGTCAATTCTAAATTCACGCCTGTTTAGGTAGCTCTCTCACCTCCCAGATTGATTTGGAAAACTAAATGCAACTCTCTGAAAAAATGTCTCGTCTTGGCACTGAAACCGCCTTTGAAGTTCTAGCAAGGGCGGAAGCTCTAAAGGCAGAAGGTAAGGATGTGATTAACTTAGGTATTGGCCAACCTGATTTCAAAACACCCGGACACATCGTCGAAGCTGCGATCAAAGCACTGCAAGACGGACACCATGGTTATACGCCTGCACCTGGTATTCCAGCTCTGAGAGAAGCGGTCGCGGCAGATATTCTCAAATACCGAAACGTTGAGATCGACCCAGGCAATGTGCTTATCGTACCGGGCGGCAAGGTTACGATGTTCTTCGCGATTCTAATGTTCGGCGATCCAGGAGTCGAAATCCTCTATCCCAACCCTGGCTTTCCCATCTATGAGTCAGTGATCAATTTCACCGGCGCGAAAGCTGTGCCCATACCTCTGGTTGAGGAGCTTGATTTTTCGTTTAGCGCGGAAACCGTCTTGTCATTGATGACACCGAAGACGAGGCTGGTGATTCTGAACTCACCTGCCAACCCCACCGGTGGCGCGGTGCCAAAGGCCGAGATCGACAAATTAGTGGCCGGACTCGCGGACTTTCCAGACGCAGTGGTAATGAGCGATGAGATTTACTCCCGTATTTGCTACGGTGGGCACGAGCATGTGACCCTCTTGGGATATCCGGAATTACGAGATCGTCTGATTATTTTGGATGGTTGGAGCAAGACCTATGCGATGACTGGTTGGCGAATGGGATATTCAGTTTGGCCAGCCAGTCTGATTGATCATGCAACTCGACTGGCAATAAATTGCCATAGCTGCGTAAACGCCTCAGCACAGTTCGCTGGAATCGCCGCACTAGAAGGACCTCAAGATCAAGTCGATGAAATGGTCAAAGCATTCGACGAACGCCGCCAGATTATCGTAGATGGACTCAATGATCTACCGGGTGTGACCTGTCGAAATCCAGGTGGCGCTTTCTACACCTTCCCAAATATCCAAGGTACAGGCCAGGATGCAAAATCGCTTCAGTCCAACCTTCTTGAGGATGTACATGTGGCAACGGTCGCTGGTACCTCATTTGGTGCGCTAGGTGAGGGATACCTCAGATTTTCCTACGCCGCATCGTTAGATGAGATTTCAGAGTCGCTGGATCGTATTCGTGGGTATCTGGAAAACAGCTGATTAACGTCTCAACTCAGCTATACGGATAGTTTCTAAGACTCTCGCCTAACGTTCTACGCATCGAGTGTAACCAAGGAGCGTAATGCTCCCACTGGTCGAGACCTTCACGATAAATCGGTTGTCGAACCTGCTCTGCACTCGGTGTGCGGACTGCGCGTTTGGTGTTGTAAAACTGAAGACAAGACTCTTCAAACGGCAAGCCGCAGTAGTCCAAGATTCTTCTGACCTGAGTTTCAAGGTTGTCGACCACATCCTCGTAGTACACCCTTAAGACTTTTCCGGGTAGCACTTTGTCCCAGTGATCCATAAGCTGGTCATAGTCTCGGTAGTACGTCGCAATCTCTTTTTGACCGTACGTGAATTCCTGGCCAGATGCGAATAGTTGCTTGTAACAGCTGAAGCTACAAGACATCGGATGTCGTCTAGCATCAATGATCTTGGCATTCGGTAGTATCGAGCTAATCAAGCCAATATGTCTGAAGTTATTTGGCATCTTGTCGATGAAAAATGGTTTGTCCTCAACTCTGTGATCTCGCGTCTCTTCAAGATAAAGATCACCCATTTTTCTTATGAGTGTGGGCGTAATTTCTTTGAGAACTCCGGGGTATCGTTGTTTCTCATTCACCTTCTGTCGCCCATTGAGCTTCTGTGCAAATGTCCCGATATGGTGCAATTCCCGTGTGCCTTCGACTTCAGAATGAGATGCGAGAATCTGTTCGAGTAATGTTGAACCGGCACGCGGTAAGCCCACTACAAAAATGGGATCTGGCGCATGATTTCCGTGTCGGGAGTGCGACTCCAAGAGTTCCTTAGTACATATCTCTCGTTGTAGTCTCAGGTTCTGAGTCATCGTTTCTGCTTTGTACTTCAGTCGCTTGCGATTGAGGTCATTGCCTAACTGGTAATAACGAAACGACTCCTCGTAGTTCTCTTGATCCTCAAGGGACTTCCCTAACGCGAAGGCGATATGCACGCGATCCAACTCATCCACTTCAGGTTGTTTAACAAGGCTCAGCATGTTATCCATTTCTGTTGGTGTGAACCGATAGGTTTTTAAGTTCGCCAGACTCCAATAAGCGTCGCCAAAGTCGATCCGCTTGTGATAAGCAGAACGGTAATCTTCAATTGATTGCTCGGTATTTCCTAGAGTTTTGTGTGCATGTCCGCGGGAAAGAAACAGCTGTGGACTCGCGAGTTGCAAATCAGGGTGCTTTTCCAGTATCTCGTCATAGGTTTCCAGTGCGGATTCAAAATCAGCTAATACCACTTGCTGGTTTGCCCGTGCCATTTTGTGCAGTAGGTCGTCTGGATCTTGCTCCACGAGAATTTCCGCATTTTTCAATGCTCTACTGTACTGCTGTCGCTTATGTAGTACATCAATGTACTCTAGCCTTAACTCTCGATTGTTCGGGCTAAATTCACAAGCACTCTCCAGCAGGAATTCAACGTCGTCCAAACTCCCATATTGGGTGCCAATTCGAGCGAGAATTCGCATCGCTTCGACATTTTGAGGCTCGTGTTTAAGGTATTCCCTACACAGTTGTTCGGCTTTGTAGGTTTGACCATCGTGGAACGCACGCAGAATGAGTACCAATGCCTGATCGAGTGAGGCTAGGTGCTCGTAACGTTCTTTTGCCGCGTTAAGAAGGTTGGGATCGACAATGTGCTTTGACAGGGCAAGAATCCCCTGCCAACCGCCAATATAGGCAGGATTCAGACTGACGCAGTTGGTAAACGCATTGACCGCCAGTTCGATCTCGCCCGAGGCGTCGTGAATGCGCCCTCGTTCCAACCAGGTACCAGGAAACTTCGGATGAAGTCTTTCCAGACGTTCCAAAGTCTGTAGTGCAACCTTTGCTTGACCGAGATTCCGTTGACAAACTGCCACAGAATAGAGGTGATTTGGATTCTGCGGATACTTCTGAACCAGTTCCTGTAACAGAACAACTGCGGCAAAATACTTTTTCTGCGAGATCAATTCAGCCGCTCTGTTTTGAGCGGCTAATCGTTGCTGTCGCTTTTTTGAATTCTGTTTTTTAGCCGACATATAGCCAACCAGCAAGGGTCTGAGCTATCAGAAGCAATTCGCCAACGAAACTTCAACCACTTCTCTCTACCGAGCGCGCATATCAGCTGACCAGCACCAAACACTCGCACAAAGTCAGGAACACGCGCTGGAGAAATTGAAAATTACATCGCGTACTTCATGCGGACACCGATGGTTCGAGGACGGGCCGTAGTGACCTCGTCTACCCTGTACTGACGCATCGTATGCAACTGCGGACGTTCATCTGTGATGTTATTCATAAACAGTTCGAGACCCCAGCCGTCGCCTGAGTTAATTCCAATTGAGCCATTTAGCATCAGCCAAGCATCTTGCTCTATTCTGGGTTCACCCTCTGTATCAACCAGTGAATTAAAACTCTTGCTTGCATAGTTGCCAGATAACTGCCAAAATGCAGTTTCGCCCCATTTGTCCCACTCGTATCGAGCACGACCAGATAGCTGAAGTTTTGGAGTTAGGGGTAGTTCACTACCCTCATCTGCAATCACAAACGCAAAGGCTGGATTCACTCTTGTAAGTTCTGTGTTGTTGAGAGAAATTCCACCAAATAGGCTCAACTGCGGAGATGCCCAAAATTCCACATGGGTTTCAAACCCTCTAATCACAGCATCACCACCATTGTCAACGATCGTGAAGATCGATATGTTTGCAGAGTCAAAATGGGACACCTGAATGTCCTTCCAATCGATGTAGTACACCGATCCATTCATTCGAATCCGTCTATCCAGACCTACAAATTTCCAACCAAACTCTGCATTAGTAGTAGTGTCTGAATCAAAAATCAATGGGATGAAATAGTCAGGGAATCCGCCAGGACCGTCGTTCGCTCTAGCCGCGACACCCTCTGCAGTTGCTACTCCCGCGGCAGCCGCTCGGTTAAATCCAGCTGGTCGATATCCTTCTGATAGAGACCCATACAACAACAGATCATCCGTGGCCTCAAATGAAAAGCCGATTTTGTTGATTAGATCATCGACTTCCAGAGGTTGGAAATCGCCTAAATTGGATGCATAGTCCCTTCCACCGACACCTGTCGGATTGGGGTTAACTCCTGGTTCTCCTGCAAGATTAGGTACCGGCCGGGAGCCGTATCGAAATGCCGAGAATCCTTCAAATCCGATTTCTGAGTTGTACTGTCTCATCCCGATCACCGTACTAAACCTTTCGGTTAAGTACCATGTGAGTTCACCGAAAACGGCTAACTCATTCTCTACCCGCAGAATGTCGTTGGCGAACTGCACCGAGGGGCTACGAGTACTCTTGTTGTTTGCTTTTCCTACAGAAATACCTGCAGGGTTAAGACTTGGCCAATGCGAGGTACCTAGATACCCGAAGTCACCTATATGGCCCACTAAGCGATCTTGGAAGAAGACTCCAGCGGTTAGCGACAGAGAATCGTTAATATCACTATGAATTCTGAGTTCGTGCGTCCATCTTTCGTTTTCATTCGAGATTTTCGTAAACGCGCGCCCTTCCGTACATTCAATGACTGCAGGATCGCCTGATAACGTAGGATCGTAGGAATAACCAACACCACCCCCGCCGTGGTAACCAGGTGTGTTGTATTCGCAGATGTATCCAGGTATATACCCACCGACATTTACATAGTCGCTGTAGTCATGTACATGATCGACGTTTCGGTTAAGGTAACCGCCGGTGTAGATCAGGTCTAGTTTTTCCAATCTACCTTCCAGCGTCCAAGATGTTTGGCCGAATGTGTCTTCAAGTTGCTCAGGGAAGAACTTCGAGACGTTTAACTCACCATGTTGTGGTTCATATTGGAAATTACCTTTAACATCAACCGTTTGCTGGTGATGTTGCATTAGCAGATCCCAATCTTCATTTATCTGCCACATTGCTCCAGCACGGAAACCACTGTATTCAGCGGTATTGTGATTGTCTTCGACCAGCTCATCGTTACTTACCGTTGTATAAGCAACAGGGTACACCTTTCCAGGTTCTGCATATGTGCCGTCCGCAAATTCATGTGCTGTCGGGCTTCCACCAGCTGGGACAAATTGAATGCCTGACATAGACGGTAGAGCGCTGTTTAACGATGGATTAGGAGTCCAATCAGACAATACGTTATCAATGTAGCCGCCCTGCTTATCGTTGAAGGCAACAGCACGTACTGCAAGTTTATTTTCAATTACCGGTACATTGATCATCGCTTCCAGCTTCGTGGAGTTGGACCCACCACTGGTAAACGAACTTGCAGCCTCAGTACCAAGCTCGAACTCGTCGATTGCGGGCTTATTGGTGATGAGTCGAACCGTACCTGCTTGAGAACTGGATCCAAACAATGTACCTTGAGGACCAGGCAAAACCTCAATACGAGACATATCCGCCACATAGACATCTAGGTTTCGTCCACCTGCCGTAACCGGTTGCTCGTCCAGATATAACGCAACATTCGGTGCAGCTCCCTGAGCCTCCGAAACCGTAATGTTGATTGCATCTACGGTAGCACCGCGGATATAAATCTCATTCTGACCAGGCCCTCGACCGCCCGCCGTGATCCCTGGGGTCGCAAGAATGTAGTCAGAAAAACTCTTGATCTGCTGATCGTCTAAATTCGATTCAGACAGGGTGTTTACAGTGACACCGACGTCCTGCAGACCTTCCTGTTGCTTGGTTGCGGTGACTACGATCTCTTCAATTTCGGCACTGAGTGCAACGGGCAAGGTACCAATACATCCTGCCGATACTCCCGCTGTAACTGCCGAAAAAATCGCTCGATTTTTTGCGCTTCTTGTAATCATCTCTTCTCTACCTATAGGCCATAGTGCTGCAAAATTTCGTATGAAATTGGGATTTAATCAATCCCTTTGAAACGGATATCAATCCGTGTAGCGGAATTCTTCCGTGCCTGATGTCTAGATAGGCAGGAAAACTCCACCAGCTCTGTTAAATATTATGAAATCTAGGTGGCGAGGTATTGAATCTAGCCAAAAAAACCAGTGGGAATCTAGGGTGACCACCTGAACCAAGGTGCGTGTATCTCACTTCTGACTAGTGATCTAGACTGGTTATACCTCAAAGAATCCGTCAGTACGTCCAAACTGGTGTCTGCGGTCGAGGTAGATGCGGGACACCATACTCAGTAAGAAGACTGTGCAATCGAAAATTCGCTGATTCATGCAGGAATTCAGCTGTGTTTGGCGGCTACCATTGTGATTTGATTACGAACGCCTAGTTTACACACAAAATTCATCTGTAAGTGAGTAGTCTCGAAATCGTCCTCGAGAATCAATCGTCTGTAACGATCTTTAAAGTCGCTTGCGAAGCAGTTCGACCTCGGTTTTAGTTCCTGTACACCATTCTTACAACTTTCGACGTGAAAGAGGTATTGAGCAATCTTGCCAACGTCGCCTCGATCCTCTGCTCACTCGCAATAGCCTGTAGTCTGCAGACCGGTTCATGAATTCTTGAAAACCTGCGAATCGAACAACAGTAGGTTTAAATCAGAACAAACTTGGAAGGAGTTCTTTGCCTAAACGAACCGAGTTATTGCCGGTAGACTCATACCCTAATTGGTATTTCAGCGCCTCTCAACTCTCATTTCGCTAGACTTGCCCTCTCACTTGATATCCATTACATAGGGGAGTTGTAATGGCGATTCCATCGATACTGTATAAGGTAGCACTCATGTTCAAGGTGATTGTTACCTGTTGTCTCTTGCAGGGTTACCAGCGTGAAGGTCGGTCAGCTCCGTTTTTGCAACTCTTTCTTTTGGATGTGCTCTTCGAGTTCTTAAAAATGGCTCACGGATCGTGACACGGGTCACGAGGTTATCCAAGTCGCGCTACATCGCAGGTGAACAGTGTCACCTGAAACTGTGGTATGACACCTATGCGCGGAATCTGGAGGCTGAGCCCGACGACGCGTTGAATGCGAAATTCGCAACCGGACACGAGGTGGGCGAGATGGCTTGCCGGCGTTATCCCGGCGGGCACTTAGTAGCGCATGACTACCGCCATACGGCCGACGCACTTGCCGAGACCCGGCAGTTGATCGAATCAGATGCCTCCATCGCCCTGTTCGAGCCCGCATTTATCCACCAGAATGTGCTGGTCCGCGTGGATGTGCTCGAACCGTTACCGGACGGTGGCTGGCGTCTCGTGGAAGTCAAGTCCACGACCAAGCTCAAAGATGTATTCGTACGGGACGCGGCACTGCAACTGTGGGTGCTACGCGGCGCGGGACTTGATGTCCGTGAAGCGTGCGTGCTCACACTCAACAAGCAGTACGTGTATGAAGGAGGAGAATATGACCTCAACGCACTGTTCAAGCAGTATTCCGTCACAGCAGAAGCGAACGCGTTGCTGAGCACCATCGGAACGAATGTTTCGGTGATGCTCGACGTGCTCTCAAAACGGGAGGCACCAGACATTCAGGCAGGCGATCACTGTTTCGAGCCCTACACATGCCGCTACCATGCACATTGCACAAGGGATATTAAGCACCCCGATCACGGTTTAGACGAGTTGCCAAATTTCCTTCCCAAGCAACGGAGTGAACTGAAGGAACAGGATATTGAGGAGATACGAGACATCCCAGCAGATTATCCATTGACTAATTTGCAACGAGTCGTGTGTAGAGCTGTGAAGGAGGATCGCGCGATCATCCATGGCAACATTCAGCGTCAGATGGCACAGACAATACCACCGGTCCGCTATCTGGACCTCGAGGCCATTTCGCTCGCCATCCCACGCTTCCCAGGTACGCGCCCCTATGATTCAGTTCCGTTTCTGTTCTCAGTACACTCCCTCCAAAACGGCTCGAAGCCAGAGCACTCTTACTACCTGCACGATAAGGATGACGATCCCCGACCGCAGTTGGTGGATCGGTTGATCGACGCACTTGGCACCAGTGGTTCGATCTGCACATATTCAAAGTACAACGACGAGAAGAGCCTACTGAATAGGCTGGCCTTTGCAGTACCTGAGAGAGCTCAAGAACTTGCTACCATTTCGGCACGACTATTCAACCTGTATTGGGTCGTGCGCTACACCTATTACCATCCGGGATTTCGGGGCTCCTTTTCTCTGAAGCAAGTCCTGCCGGTGCTAGCGCCGGACATGGGGTATAGTGATCTTGAGCTGACCGACAGCCA
>MPMU01000054.1 GCA_002238665.1 Gammaproteobacteria bacterium bin55 | reverse complement strand
GATTGAACAAACGAAGTCCAGTCTTCTCGACGTTGAATTCGTTCGTCCGCCGACATGCTGGGTTCAAAGACTCGACTGACCTTGAGACTTTCAACTTCTGCGTACATATCGGTAGCTAAGCCAGCGAGTAATGCTGCGCCGCGCACCGTGGTTTCTATGGATGTAGGTCGGTTTACAGGCATACCAATAATGTCTGCTTGAAACTGCAACAGAAAATCATTGTGACATGCTCCTCCATCGACATTCAATTCTTGCAGTTCACAGTTTCCGTCAGCTTGCATAGCCTCGACAAGATCGGCTGTCTGGAACGCAATCGACTCCAATCCTGCGCGGATTATGTGCGCTTTATTCACATTGCGAGTGATTCCGGTGATCGCTCCTTGAACGTTCGGTCGCCAGTGAGGAGCTCCTAAGCCACTAAATGCGGGTAACACTCTGACACCATTGGTATCGGGTACAGAGTTAGCCTGCTTTTCTGACTCTTCGGCAGATTGCAACAATCCCAACTCATCGCGCATCCATTGCACGACGGTACCTGCATCGAATACCGAACCTTCAAGAGCAAACGGAGCTTTGCAATCGGCAATGCCTGCCGCCGCTGTCGCAAGCAACTGATTTTGTGATGTCGGTACATCCGTTCCCGTATGCATGAGTAGAAAACATCCAGTGCCATAGGTATTTTTCGCTTGACCTGCCGATAAACAACCCTGTCCAACCAAAGCTGCTTGTTGATCCCCTGCAATACCAGCAATAGGAATTTCAACACCCAAAATATCGCCATTTGTATAACCACAAATACCTGAAGAATCAACTATTTCCGGAAGTAGAGAAGTCGGAATTTGAAAATGCTCAAGTAACTCGGTAGACCATTGACCGAGTGCCAAATCCATGAGCATGGTACGTGATGCATTCGTCCGATCAATCACATGGGTTTTTCCGCCCGTCAGCTTATAGATCAGCCAACTATCGATGGTACCAAAGAGTAGGTCCCCCGCTTCCGCACGAGCTTGCGCATCGGGTACATGATCAAGAATCCAAGCGATCTTGGATGCAGAAAAATATGCATCTACGACCAGCCCAGTGAGCTTCTGAATCCGATTAGCAAACGGGCTTCTCTTAAGTTCCTCACAAAAATCCGCCGTTCGACGACATTGCCAAACAATGGCTGGCGCAATCGGTTGCGCAGTGCTTCTATCCCAAATTAATGTCGTTTCGCGCTGGTTGGTAATGCCGATTGCGTGAATATCGCTTCCACTCTTTCCCGTTGTCGCTAGAACATCAAGAACCACCTGCGACTGAGTTCGCCAAATCTCTTCCGCGTCCTGTTCAACCCAACCCGGATTGGGGAATAAGGATTCGATAGGTTGCTGGGCAACCCCGACTCGCTCCATTTCTCTATCGAACAGTACTGCTCTTGCACTACTCGTACCCTCATCAAGGGCAAGAATAAAGTCACCCATGAGCAGGTCTATACCACTGGGGAAACACCGCCATCCATATTGATAGCGCATCCAGTCAGATAGGAAGCGCCTTCTGACACCAAGAATCCAGCTACACTGCCACATTCGGAAGCTGCACCCATACGACCCATGGGTAGACCAGCACCTGATCGCGCTAAGTACTCTTCATAAGATTCTTCACGGTCCACCGTGTCGTAGGCTCGACGACTTTGATCGGATTCAATTCGACCAATCAGTAACGCGTTTACCAAGACGTTGTGAGGTGCACCCTCTCCAGCAAGCACCTTGGTTAATGCCATTCCGGCTGCCCGACTCACTGATGTGGGTGCAGACCTTGCGCCAGGTGTTTTTGCCGCAGTATTCAGAATGTTGATTATGCGACCCCATTTCCTCTCGCACATGCCAGGGAATACCAGCCTCGTCAAGCGAATGGCGGCGAATAGCTTGAGTTCTAAATCGCCTTTCCAAATCTCGTCGGTGACCGACATAAACGGATGCGCCTCAGATTTTCCCGCATTGTTGACCAAGATATCTATTTCGCCGAGGCCAGCCACAGAAGCCCGATGTGCCTCAATAATCTGATCGGCGTCGGTCACGTCGCACGACTGGATATGAACCTTACCTGTACTACTCGCAGATTGTTCAATTTCTGCCTTCGCATTGTCAAGCTGATCCTGTCTTCGTGCAACTAGCGCAACATTTCCGTTGGCTTTGTAGAACTCAGTGGCCATGGCTTTTCCAAGCCCCATACTGCCACCTGTGATCAATGCTGTTTTGCCACTCAAATCACTCATTTGTCTTTTCCTTCGTTTAATTTAATGGTTTGCATATTACGTCCATTGATTCTGCCCATTGGGCCATACGTTTGCTCGCAGAATTGGATTTGGTCTTGCTCGATCGATAACGCTGAACTAGCACGCGTTCCGTATGTTTGACCGACGATAAAGCAAGGAGAGAAATTAAAACCTAGCACCTCGCTACTGTCGGATATTTCGTTCACAAACAGCATGTCTATAAGGACTCCTAAATCATTCGTGTGGACAGCTTCTTTTAGTAATGCCACACCATCTTCTGCACGTTTCCAATGATCAAATAGATGGGTGTTGGTCATCCCATAGAATCCGGGATCAAGCTTGAGTCGATCACCTTTTCGATTGTTTGCATAGTGGAGTTCTTGGCCATCAAAGAGCATTAGATTAACACCGCGATATCGATCCCATTCGATCGTATCTAAATACTCAGGCGCATTTTTGTCATTAATCAGAAAGTTCTTGACCAAGTCACCTCGAGACTTGGTCTGATTGGCATTTGCAGTCGTTTCGGTCCAATTCGCGACCACGCCAAACCTTCCCCGACGATCACAAGCCATCCAAGTTCCCTGTGCTTCTAGATCTAGACCGCCAAATACAGTGGGATGCTCGTCCCAAAAATCTGCCGTTTTACTCGGTCGCTGAAAGTACTCGTCTCGATTCGCTGCAACGATCAAGTCTTTTCCGTCTACCACCTTATAGGCTAAAGTGATTAAACACATCTATAACAGCTATTGCCTTAAGGTCTTTGTGGACAGGTGGAGAACTGCGAGGAGCTAGCAGATTATGCAGAAATAGTCTCGTTCTTCTCTCGAAACTGAGCAACTATCTTCTGCATGCCTTCCCATTCGTCCCACATATGACACATAGCCTTTTTTGAACGTTCCCACGGGTTATTGCCTTCTTCAAAGTCCAACCATTCGCCTTCCAGAAAACCACGATCTGGATGATCAGTCGCGCCATTGACGACCTTATCCGGTTGTCTTTTCTTGTTCCGCAAACGAAAAATGACATTTCTCCGAGCGTCAACGCCTCGTTCATTCCGACTCGCAGTGTGGGGAATGTGATACATCGTGAGACACGCATCCCCTGGTTCCATTAAGATCTGCGTGGGACGCGCCCACCTCCTCCCATCCGGGGTGCTTTCAGAGTTCTCATCCAAAAATTTCTGGTTAACCTCTGGTGGCACGTAATTCAATCCGCATCTATTTGCTACTTCGTAGTTCAAGCGCGGCCAGTCTGGTCCTTCCGGACCTACACATCTATTGACTCGATATTGCTTACGAAAGAATCGCTCCATCTCAAAGTGAGCACCTTTCAGTACTGCTGTCTGGCCGGACCCCTCCTTGGTCTGGTCACTCAAGCACACTATCGCAAACGTCGTAAAACTCCCCAGGCTAAGGGTCATCTCCTTATCTTCGAATAGAGGTACGAAGTTATGCCCAATCACATCTGCACATCGACCTAGATCGCCTTTCGGTCCGCTCGCTATATACCGCCGATAGATCTCTTCCGGTGATTCCTGTTGAATTTCCTGAGGTGGGCGCATGGTGATATTGCCATCCATATGAGTGACCGCACCAAAATAGGGTGTGTCTCGATCTCGATAGCCCAAGGAGTTAAATCGGTCCGATGGTTTGGTTTTTGGAATCACCGCCACATGGGCAAGGGAAGGAGGATCAAACTCACCCATGACGTCGTTCAAAATTGGAGTCAGAGAAGAACGATTGATCAAGTCGGTCATGACCTTTTCTCGACCTAAGTGAACCTTCTTCTCGGCGGTATCCATCCGATCCACTGCGGCAGCTACGAGATCATCTTGTACCGCACCCTTCAGGATGATATACCCGTTTCGATACAGCTCTAGCTTCTGGTCATAGGAAAGTTGACTTGTGCTCATAGTGTGGCCAGCTACAGAACATTTGAGAAATGAATGGTAGTTGATAAGAGTCAGGCGACCTATCACTCGAAGTCTCCTAAGTACAAAACAACAACATCGTCAACTGAGGAAACGGACTCTAGAGCGTCTGGCCTGTTGCATTACTCTCGCCTATATTAGGGAGTTATATACCTTAGACTGTAACCGATCAAATGCCACTCTCCGAACACCATAATTCTCAAGTTGACACGGAGCGGGTCCACATAAGGGCCATGGACTGGATCGTTTTCAATAGTTCCGGCTGTCGAGTCTGCACACCGCGCGGGATTGGTGGCGAAGCGAGATCGCGGATCATCTGTGGGGATTTTCGGATTATGCCAGTGCGGCGCACGCCTAGAAATACTGGGCTACGGATACCCTTCAAAGTCGTAAGGAACCCATGAAAAATGGTGGCGCGTATGGTTCACGAGCACTTGAACGGCATCGCGGTAGCGGCTTCAACCGGGTGACTAACGCACACGCAGAGTCATAGATCGCAAAGATTCAGAAAGTCAAGCCGATGGCACACGGCTTTCGCACCATGGAGTCGTTCAAGAACGCCATTTACTTCCATTGTGGAGGTCTTTCGATGTGGCTTGAAACACCATCCACCACCACAAACTAGCGTAGACCCTAAACAGTTTTGTTTTCTACCTACCATTTACAATTTTGCAGGTAGCTTCTGTAAGGAATTACCAAAAAAGGTGTCTGCTGAAAAACACTCCTTTAGAGAAATTCGAGGCTGGATCATCTAATAAAAGTCGTTTTAAATCAAATGCATAACTCGATTCACATTTTTGGCTTGTCGTGAGAATCCCCGTTTTACGACGCACTCTTAAGAGGTTATTCTCACTAATCACCTACACCAGTTCCTTTACTTTTCGATTCGTTCAAACGCTCTTGCATTGTCTGGTTCATTACAGACAATACCTTCTCATGATTACACTCATTAGCCAAATAAGTATGTAAAGAAGGTATCGAAAACCTCATCTGACTTGCCGTGCCTTTCACATCTTCCAGTACACCGTGATGCAAAAGACGAAATAACACATTCTTCGAATCGTCTTCAACAAAAGGATCGTCGTCTATAAACGTACGCACTTCTCTTCTATAAATTGGAGTGTTCAAAGGATATTGCTGAGCGATTCCTATTAACGTCTCAACTAAATCGTCGCCTTTCAAGCTAGACAATTGATCGTCATAATGATTCATCCGATTCTCATGCCCGCTTTGAATGACCTTATCTAAATCAATTTCAAATGCATCTTTACACGCTGATATTTCCAAAGTCAATGCTTTTAAATACTGATCTAAATGTCTCGGCCATTGCTCACTTGCAAATGAGCATTGCTCCATGATCTTCATCACATCTGTTCTATTGAACAGATCTTCTACTCCCAAGCCTTTCATGGTATTCCAAACGACACTTTCAGCTTCCGGCTCTGACAGTCCTCCCAGTGACTCCACATGTGTTCGCAACGAAACACCAACTTCTTTTAACACGTTCTGACAATCAGACAAACCCGCAAAAACAGGAATTATTTTTATTCCCCCGGTTGTACCCAAATGCACCTCTTTCGCTATTGCATTCGTGTCTGATCCTTGAAAAGGGGACAGGCTCTGTACCTCATCTACAAGTAAAAGAAAAACCGGATTGTCCTTCAAATTCAATAACTCATTCAACGCCTTCCATATCGTTAATTTACGACTCGCTACTAAATCTATGACAGAAGGCAGCGTAGATTTCCACTCTGTTTCGCGTTTGAAAACAGTAGCGTTTGCCGTTGTCTTATTGGTCTTTGCACTAGATCTGAACGCCTTTTTATCGTAACGTTTCACCAACCCGTCCACAAATCGCTCAACAAACAAAGCAGGCGTATTCATTTCTGTTGTTTCTATAGACACTACACGCGCATGTGCATACTGATCAATCTTGGATGCTAGCTCCGCTAACAAACTCGTCTTCCCACAACCTGGCGGGCCTTGAATAACAAAAGTACGAGAAACTGTATCGGTTGCATCCAAACGATCCTCCACCTGACCCAAAATTTCATTCAAAATGTCCACTCTACCTTCAAATGCCAAAGGAGGTTCTCGCTCCTTACGCCTTTGATATTTCTCTAGTCGAGCAATTTCCTTATCGGATAGCTTTCGCCGAAACTTCAGTATCTGCATCAATCTCTAACCCAACAGCGCTTTCACAATACAGTCTCTAAGTAATTCGTTTGTTCCATTGGACTTAAGCTGACAGTACGAGACATCTTAAGTTAGTGCCGAGAAAGACTCAATTAAATTTCGAGTTTCCTCGATTTTACTGGTTTTACAAAATTGTGCAAATCGAAAGTTTTACACAGACACTAAGCTACATTGCTACTAGGTGTGACGGAGCGGACTAGTGCAACTAGATAGTCTTGTACAGGAAGGTTGGGTATATCATGATCGAGAAAGCCAAAGACTGGCCGAAGAACTTGAATCCGTCGACTTCTCTGCGGTAACCCAGCAGAATCTCGGCCCCTTTCTTCAGTTATCCAACCACACCATCGGAGAGCATCTAGGTGACTGGAAACGCGCATTGAATTTGGCGGAAAAAGCCATCAGCCAGGTGAATGAAAGTCAGATTTCTGAACAAGGATTTACCCAACTCGCGGTTGTTTACTACATGAACCAACAAATCAGCAAATCTCACTCCGCGGAGATTAAGTCCTTACAACGGTCACAAGATGCAATGAGCACGTACATTAATGTAAAAGCGCTACTCGCAAGTGCTCTTGCCGGGAGCGGTAGTATCGGAGAAGCTCTTGACCTGGTCACCACCATCAATCAATTTGGTCGAGGAATTGATATCGACGGGGCATTCAATAGATCCCTGGCTATAACGAATAACAATGTGGCGAGTGATTTGCTGGGACTCAGCAAGTTGCCAAACAGATCGACAACGCTCATGATGGATTGTGCATTCGCCGCTTTATTCTTCTGGAAACGTTGCGGCACATGGGAAAACGAAGAACGAGCCTTATATCTGTTGGCATTGGTACACAATCGAACCAAAAAATTCAAACAAGCCCTCGAATTTACTCAGCAAGCTCTTAAGGTAATCCACTCGAACGGCAAAGATGACATAGACGAGGCATTTATCAGACTAGCAGCTGCGCGAGCACATATCGGATTAGACGACCTTGCAAGGTACAAAATTGAATTACACAAGGCTGACAATCTCGCAAAATCATCTATGGATGCATCTTTGCTAGCAATGTACGAGAATCAGAAATCCGAGTTTGCTCAAACAGCCTAAAACTTTCGATAACCCGTCATAAACGGAATGGAACACCGAACGATTCACGAATGTTGGTCAGATTTGGTCAATTCATCGGCTTTTTTGGTCAGTTACGGTTGTTTTTGGACGCTTGAGTCCAGAATTCGATTCCCGAGTCACTTCTAGATCCTCAAAATCAACCCGAACTATTCGTGATTGGTCAATCCACCATACTCCGATAAAATAAACCGCCTACAAAATCGTCAATTCCGGCGATTGTCTTGTAACTGGAGGACCAATGAGTCGTTCGCTTTCCGATGATCGGTTTCAATATGTTTGCGACCATCTAGACAGATATGTGGGAGTTGGAAGAATTCCGTGCGCCGCCGTACTCATCACGCACAAAGGTAATGATCAACTCTTCTATGCAACCGGCTACGCCGATCAGGAGCGGAAATCCAAGGTTTCAAGAGATAGCATCTTTCGAATCTACTCTATGACCAAGCCGATTACCAGTGTAGCACTCCTAAAGCTGTATGAACGGGGGCACTTCCAGCTGGATGATCCAGTCGCAAAACACATCCCAGCTTGGGAGAACCTCCGAGTGTACGTAAGCGGTGAAGGCGATGACATGGAAACAACCGCATGCGACGAGCCTATGACCATCAAGCATTTAATGACTCATACTTCTGGGCTAACCTATGGATTTATGAATAACCATCCCGTCGACGAGCTGTACCGAAAGATGCGATTGGAAAATGGCGAAGGGCAAACCCTCGACTCCCTAATCAATGGTCTTGCGCGCGTGCCGTTGCTATTCCAACCGGGCACCAAGTGGAGTTACAGTATCGCTACCGATGTTCTTGGGTATTTGGTTGAGCATTTCAGCGGACAGTCGTTCGACGAATTTCTACAGGAAGAAATCACCGGTCCTCTAGGCATGCAGGATACTGGGTTCAGTGTGCCTGATGATTCAACGAACAGATTTACAGCCTGTTATAACCATCACCCAGATGGTTACCGTCTTCAAGACGACCCTATTAATTCCCGTTACCTTTCCCACCCGACATTTTTATCTGGCGGCGGCGGTCTAGTTTCCACCATAGATGACTACAACGCTTTTGCTCAAAACCTACTAGGACACCGTCAAGCACGTGTTCCGCCGCTATTAGGAGCAAAAACCGTCGAATACATGACCAGTAACCATCTTCCTGGTAATTCAGATCTCGCAGGAATGGGTCAACGCGTGTTCTCCGAGACATCCTTTGAAGGTGTTGGCTTCGGCCTTTCTGGATCCGTGGTTATCGACCCACCAACCTCGTCTGTCACGGATTCAGTTGGTTGCTATGGCTGGGGTGGTGCAGCTAGCACTTACTTCTGGAACGATCCCAAAGAAGATATCACCACTGTTTTCATGACTCAACTATTGCCATCTTCTACCTGGCCCATTAGGCGCGAGTTAAAGGTTCTTGTCAATCAACTGTTAGTTGACTAGCGAATCCACACAAGTGTGGTACGGAAATTGCATACCACGTTAGGGTAGTTGGACCTAGAGCTTAGAAGCGTAAAAATTAATGTCTTGGCAATCAAGTGATTGGCACTATGGTAAGTAAGTCTCACTAAAATTCACCCGCCCATCTTTGTTCGTGTTTGGTAGTAACACACCGACACTTTCTATTTCTCAGTTTCCATATTTTTGCGAGGACCTCGAATGGCAACAAATAAATCTAAATTGGAATATATCTGGCTTGATGGCAATTTTCCAACCCAGAGTCTACGAAGTAAGACCTTGATTCAAAATGATTTTGATGGAAAATTAGAATCGTGCCCCGATTGGTCTTTCGATGGTAGTTCCACTGGTCAAGCTGAAGGCAGTACGTCAGACTTGATCTTAAAACCGGTTGCAATATTTGAAGATCCTTCCAGAGTGAACGGATTCTTGGTGATGACCGAAGTCCTGAACGCGGATGGATCACCGCATGATTCCAATGGCAGAGCCACCATAGATGATGATGACTCAGATTTTTGGTTTGGATTTGAACAGGAATATTTCCTGTGGGATACTGAAACCGAACTACCTCCCGGATTTCCTCACCGAGGATTCCCCCGCCCTCAGGGGCCTTACTACTGCTCTGTAGGCGCAGCGAATGCCTATGGTAGAGACTGTGTCGAAGAGCATCTTGACTTGTGCTTAGACGCCGGCATTAATGTAGAAGGGATCAATGCTGAAGTAGCTGCAGGACAATGGGAATTCCAGGTGTTTTCCAAAGGAGCGAAAAACGCCGGAGATCAAACTTGGGTAGCACGTTATCTAGCAGAACGCGTCGCCGAGGGATACGGCTATGGAATCAACTGGCATCCAAAACCATTGGGTGATACAGACTGGAACGGGTCAGGAATGCACGCCAATTTCTCAAACGGAGTGATGCGCGAAAACGGCGACGAAAATATCTTTACAAAGATTTGTGAAGAGTTCGGCAACAACATCCGCCGTCATATCGATGTATATGGTGCAGACAATAACCAAAGACTCACTGGACAGCACGAAACCCAATCGATCGACACCTTCTCTTACGGACTTTACGATCGAGGCGCGTCTATTCGGATTCCAGTTGCAACGGTAGAAGGTGGTTGGAAAGGTCGATTAGAAGACCGCCGCCCAGCATCAAATGCTGACCCATACAAGGTGGCGGCAGCAATCATTCAAACTACAAAGGATGCACTCGACTAATTGCAAAATGGGTTAGGCACACGTCTACCTAAATATTGAAAACCGGCGAGTCATCAACTCGTCGGTTTTTTGTGCACTAACTCAGATTTCCTCAAGCCAATTGGCAGGGCTGACCCACTTCTCAACAGTGGTGAACGGCCGAAACCACCATTGCCACATGTCACCTGAGACAAGACTCATAGAGAAGCTAATTCTCTGCGATCTTGTTCGTTTAACCGGGACTCTAAAGAATCTATTTGCACATTCGTTAACCATCTACGCGTCCTCTTACTCAGGATTAGCGAAAGTACCACTTGGCTACGCCATTTCCCGGACATTGAGTTCAATCTTGTAGGGAGCTACAGTTCGGTCAAAATCACTCTTGTATTCCAGCGTGTCTGTGATGGAAGCAGCTACTAAATAGACCGAGAAAGTGTCTGGTTTAGATAGGAGTTGCTCGGTGATTCAATGCGATCGTCAGTAAGGTGCTCAGCAGCAGAGGGAACTGCTTCACCATCATTTGTAAGCTACACAACCGTGAGAACGAGGTTAGTGTTGAAGGATCCACCCACTATGCTGAGATGTTAAGCGCTCGACGTCATCTTCGTTTAACCGGGATTTCAATTTGTCTACTTGAGAATTAGTCAGAAATCCTTGGGCCCTGTTATTCAAAATGAGTGAAAATGCAGCCGGGCTATGCCATCTCTTTGATGTTGCATTCATTATTAGGTCATACAATTTATGAGGATTACTGTAACTTGCTGACGACGCAACTGATTGTTCATATTGCACCTGTTGATCCTTTGGCAAGACGCTAGATAAAGAAAGTGCCAATTCAAGATCCGTGTATGCCAGTGTTTGACCAACACTGAATGCCGCGCTAGTCTGAGCCTCGCCTTTTAGTTCGGAAAGATGCCGAATTGCAAGGTCAGGATCTTTCTCAGCAATAGTGCGTAGCGCCATTCCAACCATATGCCCTTGAACGCTCTCTTCTTGTTTGGACGCAATTTGTAGCAACTTTTCAGGTGTTTCCGCTACTATCCTTGACATCACGTTATACATCTGATGCATGGTGTGCTCTGTCGCACCATCCTCCAGTACCCATTCGAGTGCCGCTACCGGATCGTAATCGGACCAAACTTCCGCAATTTGATTTGTCAGGTTCCGTGTCAAAGGTCCAGCCTCAAGGGAATCTACATAGGCGATAGCGCGCTTGTGGTCCTCTCTGGCAAGACCTCGAATTGCTTGCACCTTAGCTTCTAATCTAATGTCGCTAGGAAGGGAATCAGATCTTTGTAGTAGACCCACTGGATCATTTTCTGCCAAGGCCCGTACAAGACCGTATGCAACACGGAAGTGGCTGTCGGTTTCCCATTCAATCTCTGAATATGCTTCCAGTGCTGCTTCTGGATCTTGTTGTGCATAACTGTTAATTGCTTCATACATTAGGCTCTCCGCATTTTCGGCTCCTGGATGCTCTTTCAAGAAAAGCAATGCCCCTGCTGGGTCTTTCCGTAAGTATTCACGAATGACAAACTCACCCAATCCTGCTAAATTCGGATGATTCTCAATACTGTAGTACATTTCTTCTACCGCATCCAAACCACTCTGTTGAATCCACAGGCTTGAAAGCTGCATGATGAGGTCGATATCGACTCCACCTTGGCTGAGGTCTATGAGTGTTACTACCTCTTGGTCGATTGCGCTAAGAGCCTCCTGCCAAGCTGATCTCGGATCTTCTCTGGCAGACTGCAGGACCAAGGTATTTCGCAGATGAGCTTTCATATCTTCCATATCCAGATCATCTAACAGCGCTTCTCTTTGTTCAACAGCGAGATCATCCCGTGCGTACAACATGGTTTGCACCGCAGATCTTTGCAATCGCGGATCCAGAGACTTGATTGCCTCGGATGCCTGACTTAGATTGGACCGGGCCCAGTGGTGGAAGATATTTCCAAGGGGAACCCTGATATCAATACCATCAGAATTCTGCGCGTGTTCTAGTGCATTCTTGGGATTTATCGCTGCGTACCGAGCATAGATAATGGAAATAGCTGCATGTCTTTGACTTTCCTGTGAGATGTCTTGAGTTTGCACCAACAAGTCTTTGACCAACGACTCGTCCGCATTCGCTAGCAAGTTATATAGAGCCACCGTCTGGTCAAAATCACTCTCGAATTTCAGCGTGTCTGCCAGCGAAGAGATTTCTGAATTTACAGAGGTAGGGACTACTGCTTCACGCGCAGCTTGGAACGGCAAGGAATCTACGGATGATGTAACCTGATCAACTGCAGGGGAGTCAAGGTTTGACAGCACAGCTACCTCAGACTGAGATACCCACACAATCAAGAAAACTAGGCTAGAGACCAATACGCCCCCAAGTGCACCTAGAGCTACAAGAACAGGAGTTCTCTCAGACATGGATGTGTACATTGAGTGCCAAATATGTAGGTATTTGCAATGTCCATATTCCTTAGAGACCTTACCTAGTATAAGTCAGGATATTACGACTCACTTAGAGAGCAACAATTAGACCGATGCCACGATGAAAAAACGGCCGAGGAAATTACGACACCAGCTGCAATACTACAGCACAACAACGAATCGGAGCTTAATACGAATCTCAGTACGATGTCAATCGTTCAAGGTCCTTTGCGTTTAGCCTGGATTTCAAAATTTCTACTTGAGAATTAGTCAGAAATCCTTGGTTTCTGTTACTCAAAAGGAGTGAAAGTGCAGCCTTGCTATGCCATCTCTTTGGAGTTGCATTCACTATTAGGTCATACATTTTGTGGGGATTATCGTAACTACCTGACGACACAACTGTAGACTCATAATCCACCTGTTGATCCTTTGGCAGGATGCTAGCTAAAGAAAGGGCCAATTCAGGATTTTTGTATGCCAGTATTCGACCAACACTGAGTGTCGTCTCAATCTGAGCCTCGCCTTTTAGTTCGGAGAGATGCCGAATTGCGAGGTCAGAATCCTTCCGAACAATATCTCGCAACGCCCTATCAACCATATGCTCTCGAACGCTATCTTCTTGTTTGTACGCAATTTGTAGCAACTTTTCAGGTGTTTCCTCTGCTATCCTTGACATTACTCTAGACATCCGATCCACTATATACCTCTGATGCCCGGGGTCTTCTGTCTTACCAGCTTCCATTACCCATTCAAGTGCTGCTACCGGATCGTCATCGGACCAAACCCGTGCAATTTGATATTTCAGGTTACGTGCCACAGGTCCAGCCTCAAGGGAATCTACATAGGCGATAGCCTGCTTGTGGTCCTCTCTAGCAATGGCTTGAATTGCTTCCCTCCTAGCTGCTGATCTGATCTCCCTAGGAAGCGAACCAGATCTTTGTAGAAGAGCCACTGGATCTTTTTCTGCCAAAGCCTCTACGAGACGGTGTGGAACTCGGAAGGAGCTACCGGTTCTCCATTCAATCTCTAAATATGCTTCCAGCGCTTCTTCTGGATCTTGTTGCGCATAACTAGCAACTGCTACATAAGTTAGTTCCTCCGCATGTTCGACTCCTGGATGCTCTTTCAAGAAAAGCAATGCCGCCGCAGGATCTTGCTCTAATAATGCATAAATGACAATCCCACCCAATCCTGCTAAATTCGGATTGTTCTCAATACTGTAGTACATTTCTTCTACCGCATCCGAACCACCCTGTTCAATCCACATGCTCGAAAGCTGCCTCAGGAGGTCGATATCGACTTCACCTTGCCTGATGTCTTTAGGTGTTAAGGCCTCTTGGTCGATTACGCTAAGTGCCTCCTGCCAAGCTGATCTCGGATCTTCTCTGGCAGACTGTAGGACCAAGGTATTTCGTAGATCAGCATTCACATCTGCCATATCCAGATCATCTAACAGCGCTATTCGTTGTTCAATAGTGAGATCATCCCGTGCGTACAAAATGGTTTCCACTGCAGATCTTTGCAATTGCGGGTCCAGAGACTTGATTGCTTCAGATGCCTGACTTAGATTGGACCGGGACCAGTGCTGGAAGATATTTATGAGGGGAATCCCGATATCAATATCATCAGAATTCTGTGCATGCTCTAGCGCATTCTTGGGATTGATCGCTGCGTATCGAGCATAGATAATGGAAATGGCGGCATGTCTTTGACTTTCCTGTGAGATGTCTTGAGTCTGCACCAACAAGTCTTTGACCAATTTCTCATCCGCACCAGCGAGCAAGTTGTATAGAGCTACCGTCTGATCAAAATCACTCTCGAACTTAAGCGTGTCGGCAAGAGACACAACATTGGGATTGGCCGGGGTAGTTTCTCGTGTTTTGTTTGGTGTTTGGGTAGGACGGGAATCTCGCATAGGTTCAACGCCAGCAATTGCTAATTGAGCGGTCTCTGTGGGAACATTTGTTCCTGAATTGGCTAGCCACACTATCGAAAAGACGAGACTGCTGACTAATACTCCACCAATTGCACCTAGAAGAGTTTGCTTAGACATGGATGTTTACATTGATCGCAAAAAGTGTCAATCTCTGCAATGTCCTGATTCCTTAGAAAGAGTATACCTAGTGTGAGTCAGGATATTACGGCACAATTAAGGTGCAAAAATGCACCGAAGCCACGAAGAAAAAACTACCGAGGAAAACACGACACCAGCTGGAATACTACAGAAACAACGAAACGGTGCTTAATAAGAATTTCAGTACCCTGTTAAGCGTTCTAGGTCCTTTGCGTTTAGCCGAGATTTCAATTTCTCTACTTGAGAATTAGTCAGAAATCCTTGGTCCCTGTTATTCCAAATGAGTGAAAGCGCAGCCTGGCTATGCCATCTCTTTGACCTTGCATTCATTATTAGGTAATACATTTCGTGAGGATTACCGTAACTTGCTGACGACAAAACTATAGACTCATAATTCGCCTGTTGATCCTTTGGCAAGATGCTAGCCAAAGAAAGGGCCAATTCAGGATCCGTGGATGCTAGTTTTTGACCAACACTGGATATCGCATGAATCTGGACCTCGCCTTTTAGTTCGGAAAGATACCGAACTGCAAGGTCAGGATCCTTCTCAGCAATAGTAGGTAGCGCCGTGCGAACCATAAACCTTTGAACAATATCTTCTTGTTTGGACGCAATTTGTAGCAACTTTTCAGGCGCTTCCTCTACTATCCTTAAAATCACTGTATGCATCTGATGCATGGTACCTTCTGTCATGCCATCCTCCAGTACCCACTCGAGTGCCGCTACCGGATCGTCCTCAGCCCAAACCTCTGCAGTTTGATTTTTCAGGTTCCGGGCCAATGGTCCAGCCACCATGGAATCTACATAGTCGATAGCCTGCTCATAGTCCTTCTTAGCCAGAGCTCGAATGGCTTGTACCTTAGCTTCTAATCTGATGTCGCTAGGAAGCGAATCAGACCTCTGTAGAAGAGCTACTGGATCTTTTGTTGCCAATGCCCTTACGAGACCGTGGGCTCGGAAGCGGCTGTCAGATTCCCATTCAATCTCTAAATATGCTTCCAGCGCTGCTTCTGGATCTTGTCTCGCATATGTGTCAAGAGCCTCTTGCATTAGTTGCTCCACATTTTCGACTCCTGGATGCTCTTTCAAGAAAAGCAATGCCGTTGCAGGGTCTTTCCAGAAGAATGGACGAATGACAATCCCACTCAATCCTGCTAATTTCGGATTGTTCTCGATACTGTAGTACATTTCTTCCATCGCATCCAAACCACTTTGTTCAATCCATAGACTTGAAATTTGCGAGAGGAGCGTGAGGCTGGTTTCGACTTCATCTTGTCTAATGTGTTTAGGTGTTACGGCCTCTTTGTCGAGTACGCTAAGTACCTCCTGCCAAGCTGATCTCGGATCTTCCCTGGCAGACTGTAAGGCCAACTCCATTCGCAGATCAGCTTTCATATATGACATATCTAGATCATCTAACAGCGCTTCTCTTTGTCCAACAGGGAGATCATCCCGCGCGTACAACATGGTTTGCACCGCAGATCTTCGCAATCGCGGATCCAGAGCCTTGACTGCCTCGGATGCTTGACTTAGATTGGACCGGGCCCAGTGGTGAAAGATAGTTCTAAGGGGTACCCGGATCTCAATGTCATCAAAATTCTGTGCATGCTCCAGTGCATTCTTGGGATTGATCGCTGCGTATCGAGCATAGATGATGGAAATGGCGGCATGCCTTTGACTTTCCTGTGAAATTTCTCGGGTCTGCACCAACAGATCTTTGACCAATTTTTCATCCGCACCAGCGAGCAAGTTGTATAGAGCTACCGTCTGATCAAAATCACTCTCGAACTTAAGCGTGTCTCCGAGAGACACAACATTGGAATCTGCCTGGCTAGCTACTCGAGTTTTAATCGGAGTTTGGGTAGGACGGGATTCTCGCGCTGGCTCAACGCGATCAATTGCTAATTGAGCGGTCTCTGTGGGAATATTTGTCCCAGAATTGACTAGCCACACTATCGAAAAAACGAGAATGATGACTAATACTCCACCAATTACGCCCAGAAGACCAAGGTATTGCTTAGACATGACAACTCACTTTTCGAAACATGAAGAATCTGTCTCCCGACCTGTCACTTTCATCTAGCAACTAACCCAAATCTGTCAGGGCACCTCAGAGATCTATCACTTACTCAACGGGGGAATTTGCAGGTGTCCACCTAATTGCATCGGCATAGACTACGTCACCTGTGCTTTCACTTGAAACACGCACAACTACTGAATCGGCAGGTAGCTCAAATTGTCCCAACCGATTCCAGCCATCGGCAGCGACAGATGCATCGAAATCTACTGGGATTGTTTCGTCACCATGTTCAACCTCGATATTGATCTTACCTACCTCCCAGCCATAGTTCAATTGAACCGTCACTCCAGCGCTTCCGGTGGTGAACACTCGATCACCCCTATCCCTATTAGCACGTCGCTGGGTCCCAAGAGGCAGGTAATAATCTAGATTCCACTCTCCAGAGTGTGGCAACGTCGCGGTAAAGTACGCATAAAAAGGAGTATCACCCGATCCTCTAGTTTCCGCTCTGGTACCACGGTATCTACCGTAATTTCCCCATCGATCGCTTCGCATCCAACCACCCTTGACCGGAATCCAGCTGATTGGCAATCCCTGATCAAGTTGCAATTCAGGTTGCAAGAATGAGAAGAACTGCAATGGTCCAGGAAATTCGATTGCAGCAAGATCAGATTCTGCGGAGAACCCGGGATCCAGATCGTCAACGATAATGCTGTCACCCTCGTCTACATCCCAATCACTTAGTTCAAAAAACGGTCGTGGATCTTCATCAACTTGAGGAATTCGCTGGTCATCTTCTCGCTCAGCCATGAATATCTCCAAATCCTTTCTATTGAGAGATAAATATGACTCCACCTCCAAATCTTCTGGGGGACTATTGGTGATTAAGTTGAACCTGAGCGCTGTGTTGCCTTGGACCACAACAGCTTCCGAGGTCATATTCACATCATCAACCTCATATTCAAGAACTACGACCCCGGGTGCCTCCTCATTATTTCTGAGGTAGAACGAAGTCTGGTACCTTGGAAACTGATTCTCGTCATCCCGAAGCCTCACCACAGTAGCGTTTGAAGCCAAAAATCCAGGTAGAGTCGTGCTGTGAAGCCAGTCACCTAGGATGTCATTCATAGGAATATTCAGTTCATTCGCTATGCCCTGATAGTCCTCCGGTGTAAAACTCATGCCTCGATGTCGTTCCAGCAATGTAGACAGTAATGCGCCAATATCATCCGAGTCCAGACCTTTGATTAGCATCGTTGCCAATTTGGAAGTCTTCAGCTCTAGTACATAGGAAGACGTTTTAGGATCATCATCGAATGGCAGATCACTCAATGGGTGAACAAGTGATGCTTCCCAATTGGATGCTCGGGAGAAAATCCAGTTTCTAAAACGATTGGTCAGCACCTCAGGCATTTCCGAATCCCCAAATCGAAAACCCATCCCTGGTGTTGCACCTACAGGAGATGTCAAGAGATAGGTAGTGAAAAAGCCTTGATCATTAATGATCAGTTGATCAATGAGCTTCTCTAACAGTACATTGAGTGCCTCTGAACCGTCGCCAGTTGCAGAGGTCTGAAAAGCAAACAGATTACGGGCAAAACCTAAGAACAGATTACCACCGTACAGATCGTTTTTAATGAAACTCCTCAACAGCGCTAGCTTGTACTCCTTACGTCGTTCTTCATCCCATTCCGACCTATTTTCGAACGAAGTTGGTCTGCTGAAATTCGCGGTTGGAAATGCCAGTTCTTTTGTTAGCAACACGCCAGGCAAAGCCTGCGCTGTATCCATTCGCCAACCACCGCCGTAGACGCGCATATTGGTGGGTACTTCAACTACTGATAGAGATGTCATCGGATAGCTGACCCCGTACCTGTCAGCTTGCGCGAGAATCGCCCCAATCTCTTCCTCTATTTCAGGAAGAATGTCCACAAAAATCGGTAGGTTCTTTGTGTGTTTCGGATGGACCAAGAGTTCAAATTCAATACCGTTGATTTCCATAGCAACCCGATGAAATTCATCCGCAAATAGATTTAGAGACGGCAACTTGACCGATGGGTTAAATCGGACCACATTTCCTTGACGACCCGAGACTTTTTGACGCTTACCAGGTCCTGCTACCAACCAGCCTTCGGGAGTTTCCACCTCCACGTCGATGGAAAAGAAGTCAGTCGGATATTTACTCGTTAGATCCCGTTGGACCATCGGTCCTGGTTGAGGATACCACGCTCCGTACGCAGGCAGAGATACAAAGTCTGTGTCAAAAACTAGACTGTTTTGACCAAGCAGTCTTAACACTGGCACGTCGAACATTGTGCCATCGTGGATATCGATTGCACTATCTAGGTGTTCAAACTGGTTATTTGGCAATCCAGTGGCTTGAATATGCATAACTACGGTAGTACCAGAAGCAAAGCGCTCATCCTTACCGACCAAAAGCAAACCCCGATCAAACTCATACTCGATATTCGTCTGCTCATTCACAGAAAGGGATTGAATCTCTAATCCTGGGTTAAAAGAAAACAATAGTCCATCAGAGCTATCATTGGTGACTACCTCTAACTCTATGGAAAGGTCGAGGAACAAGGACTCGCCTGGAATGACTCTTACCGTCCCACTAATCTTGTCAATATCCAATAACTGCGTAGGTTGTTCAACGAAGATCCCGTTGTGTTTAGCAACCCAATCTTTCCGCTGATCACTTATTTCCTGTACGTTTGCCAGACCTAATCCAAAACCGAGCACACCCAGAACGAGGAGTCCCGAGCCTAATGCTGTGCGACCGAGGAATACGTTGCCATCTTCTCGTTGATGGGCAATAGCTCCTAAATAAAGTAAGCCAAGACCGAGAGAAATCAACAGTAGCCGTTCAAAGAGAATCCAAGCGCTTGTAAAAAAGGTGTCTATATCTGAAGGTAAGTTCTGTGACGTCACCCAGTTCAACACCTCAAGTAAATGAATAGGTGCGATCGATATGAGCCAGAATTGCAGGACCATCAGTCCGACAGCGCAGACGATCACCAGTAGCCGATATCGAAGCACCATCGATAGGAATACCACGAAAGCTGTGTAGAAGAACATATTTGGGACGATATCGATCAACACGGTATACCAAAACGAGTGCGGTTGCGCACTCTCTAATTGGATTGAACCTACCATCTGAGTGACGAGGGCAACAATCGTTGCCAAGGACATCGTTACGATCATTGGAATGACCACGATACACATAATGCCTAGTGACCGACCTAGTAAATACCCGAAGTTATCCATGGGTCTGGATTCCATGACTTCGTACATTCTGTTGACCTTATCTCGGACGCGTATATCAAAGGCGAGGAATACCACGCCAATTGAAAAGACGAGGAACAACATACCCGTAAACTGCGAGGCGAACGTATAGCGTACATTGTTCATAAGCGCAATATCTGGGCTATATCCCGAACCAGAGAGGAAATTGATGCTCGATATGACCCAAGGTGTGACGCTCAATATGACACCTGCGGCGACAAAAATCCACGTTCGCACTAATCGTCGTGCCGAACGCATCTCTGCCATCATGACCGCCAGTATGCGTGACGCGTAATTCAAGCTCTACTCCTATTTACTGTCTGTTTTATTAGAAGACAACAAAGCAACCTAGTTCTAAGCAAGTTAGTCTTTTAACTGATCTGGATAATGCTCTTCAAGCTTCGCAATCGCCGAACGATCAAGACCTATCCTTCCTGCTTCCTGCATCAAGCGATGCCAGCTAGCTTTGAACCTAGCACTTCCTGAATCCGCTGATTCCAACCAGGCATTGAATTTAGGAGGACGCTTTTCTCTGAACGCCGTACCCCCTTCTCGTGCGTCAGGATGATGGTCCGTCACTGCCGTCTTAGCTGCTATTTCATCCAATGACTGTTCCCAAGACAGTTCATAGGCGTTATAGATCGAACGCTTAAGGAAGCGCATGGATACCTGTGGACCATGGGCTAGCTCAGTAGCGAACTCCATCACGTGGGATTCCAAGTCTTCCTTAGCCACGAGTTCATGAATCAGTCCTAACTCATATGCCTCCTCAGACTGGATGATTTTCTGGCGAAGTAGAAAATCCAGGGTTTTAGCCACTCCCATGTGCTGGACGAGCAGGTATTGACCTCCTTCGTCAGGAAGCAATCCGAATCTCAATGTCGCACTCCCCAATCGAACACCAGGAACCGCTATCCTGAAGTCGCATGCGAGTGCAAGCGTTAATCCGGTTTGGATGGCTACGCCATTGACGGCAGCAATTGAAATTTTGTC
>MPMU01000053.1 GCA_002238665.1 Gammaproteobacteria bacterium bin55 | reverse complement strand
TTTGATCTCACGGGTGCTGTCACGTACATAACAGTCGTCATCGTGGCGATGTGGGTTTCGGAGAATACTGACATTCGAAGTCTCATCATCGCTTCCTGCGTTATTACTTGGTCAATCCGGCTTGGGCTCTTCCTTTTTCTAAGAGTTGTACGAGAAAAGTCCGATAAGAGATTTCGTCCCATCCGAGGGAATTTCGGGTTGTTCTTGATGACGTTTACATTGCAGGGTCTCTGGGTGGTTCTCTCGCTTGCGGCGGGATTAGTAGCAATGACCTCGACCAAAGCTCTGGAGCCAGATTTGTTCTTGGTGATTGGCGCAATCTTATGGGTGGTAGGGTTCATTCTCGAAGTCACAGCAGATGAGCAAAAAAAGAAATTCCGAAAAAATCCTGCCAACGCAGACCGATTTATACGATCAGGATTGTGGCGATGGTCTCAGCATCCCAATTACTTTGGCGAGATCACCCTATGGACCGGTATCGCAGTCATGGCATATCCCATATTAGAGGGCTGGCAATTCGCCACCCTCATTTCACCGGTATTCGTGACGATTTTGCTCACTCGGATTAGTGGCACTCGCATGCTAGATAATCTTGCACGACGAAAATGGGGCAAAGATCCCGATTACCAAGAATACATAAAGACTACATCTAAATTGATTCCCTTTCCGCCACGACAAAATTCATAAGTCATTGAAGTCTTCTCGGAAAAATGTTGTTGCATCGATTGCCTTCCTTTGTATCACTTCTCAGCTACTTGTCTGGTCTATAGCACTCATTCCCTTGTACGTCCTCGGTCGATTATTACCCAGTACGCAATCCCACGTGCAAAATCTTTGCAACCACGTCTATCGAATTGCGGTTCGGACGGACGACTGGATCTTGCGGAACATATCTCAGGTAACCTGGGAGCAACCTGAACTACCTCTGAGTCGCAATCAAGTTGCTATCGTGATCGCCAACCATTGTTCTTGGTCAGACATCCTCATCCTGCAGAACTTGATCGTGCATAGAGGACCCATTCTGAAGTTCATCTGTAAATACGAGCTTGCCTTCATTCCGTTTTTCGGTCTGATCATACTGGCGTTTGGATTTCCCTTAGTACGTAGAAAATCCGATCGCGGTACCAGCAATCAAGATCGGCGCAGTAGAGATCTTGAGAGTATCCGGGAAGCTTGTAACAATCTCGACCACGACCGCGCAGCCATTATCATTTTTCCCGAGGGGACAAGGTTTACAAAGGAAAAACACGAACGAAGCCAAAGTAGATTCAAGCATCTATTGAATCCAAGACTAGGTGGGTTCGAGACTACCTTTGAGTCGTTGCGAGAATTCAAGCCAAATATCTTAGATATAACTCTCGTATACCCACGATCCAGCTCGTTTTGGGAGTTCGTGGGAGGAGTGAATCGAAAGATTGAGTTGCGGTGTAATATCACTCCATTCAAGGTCGTCGATGAAATCGGAGCGTCGCAGTGGCTCAACGAAGTCTGGGAAGTTAAAGACTCAGAAATCTCACAAGTGCACAACCTGTAACACCTTTCCGACCTAATAACGTAGTTGCTTATTCTTCCAAACCTACCTCAAATATGAGCTATCCAGCTGACTCAGAAGTCTTGCAAATTGCTTATGAGCTTGCACCTACCGCACGAGAAATTAACGTGGTCCGATACCTCCCTGGTGGATGGTCAAATTTCAACTTCAAGATTGAAATTGACGGATTCTTTTTTGTCCTCAGGCTCAGTTCATCTGGAAGACAAGATGCTGAGGTGGAGTGTCAATACCTTAAGGGAGAATATGCGCCTGACCTATATGTATATGATCACGTACGCAAGCACATCCTGACTCGATGGATGACTGGGAATACGCTAGATGAGCAATCTCTTACACCAACACAGGCCGCCACGTATCTTCAATCATTGCATACTTCGGTACCCAGAGGTATCCGAGCATACGATGCCGTTGAGAAGATTTCAAGTATGTACGTCAACGGTAACGCAAACGGGCGGGAAGTCGAGATATTTGAGGAGATGGGTTGGCAACCCAGATTTCTCAGCGGTTGCCACAATGACTTGAATCCACAGAATCTGTTCGTGACGGAAAATGGAATTAAAACGCTCGATTGGGAAATGGGTGGTGACAACGATCCTTTATTTGACCTCGCTGGACTCTGCTATGGTCAAAGATACTCAGACGAACAGTGTATAGCGTGTGCGAATGACTATGTTCAAGAGCAAGTCGATTTGGATTTTTTGTACCGGACACGCATTGTCTACCTATGCCGAGAGAATGCTTGGGCCTTCGAACAAGTCGCGCTCGGAAATCAACGAGTCGAAGTCAAGGATCAGATACGGGTCAGCCGGATCGAAATTGATCGACTTTACGAGATTTGGAAATCCCTGCCTAAATAGAGAGAGTTAGTCTTCTACGGTCTTATTCATATCCAAGAGACGGCCTACCTTCGCAATGGCACATTGATACCGTTCTTGTCCAACGCCATGTACCACTTCGTAGGGAAGTGAAAATCGCTCAAGCAATTCCTTGTGTTGGGTGAACAAATAGTCTCGATCCAGAGTCTGGTCACGTAGAGGATCATCCTGCCATGGCAGGTCAGGTTTCAACAACAGGTAGTACCGCTTCTGCTGATTCAACAGACTTGAATCAATCCAATCCGGAACTCGACCGAAACGAACATCCCACCAAATTCTGATATTGATCAGGTCAGTGTCGATGAATCCGATATGTGGATCTGATCGAACAAATGCACACTCCCTCGCATACTGTTCACGGGAGATTTTATGCAGAGCTTCTTCGTCGTACTCGGGTGAGGTTAGATAGTAGCGTGCGTATTCAGGTAACCAACTTCCAGAAAAGTGCGACGCAAGAGATCTCGCAAGAGTAGTCTTGCCACTTGATTCGGGACCAGTGACACAGAAAACTCTCGTGAGAGGTCGGCCCTTAGACCGACCTTCACTAGTGATTAATGCCAAAAAATCCTAATAGACGAGCGCTACTCGCCTTCTTGAGCTTCCTCTTCTTCAGGATCATCGACAACCTGTGGCATTTCATAAGGCATATCCCATGCAGAGGCAATACCCTTCAGCAACGCGCCTCGAAGATCATGCGGAGAACCCATTAACTGAATTAGGCTGACCACGCTCATATTGTTGACTGGATCAATCCAAAATACAGTACCTGCGGCACCGCCCCAGAAATAGCTAGTCACAACCGATGGATCGTCTGCGTCCAGGTTAATACCAAAACCTAATCCAAATCCGCGTACGGACAGGCCCGCACTCCGCTGTACGCCTGGGCTTTCACCAGCTGCATCTACGGTCAAAGAAGCCGGTAAGTGATTCTCAATCATCAGAGCGACAGTCCCAGGCTGAAGAATTCGCGCGCCTTCCAGTGAACCACCTTGTCGCATGGCTTCACAGAATCTCATATAGTCCATTGCAGTAGATACCAAGCCTCCTCCACCGGAAAAGAAAGTCACGTTCTCTTCCTTAAAACTCTCAAACGACTGCGGAGGAGTCTGCATCAGCATTTGAGTTTCTCTATTCCAAAAATGATTCGGCAAGAAACGGTCGAACTTATCAGCTGGTACACCAAAGAATGTGTCTACCATGCCAAGAGGACCGAAGATGTGCTCCTGAAGATAGACATCTAATGTTTGTCCACTAATCCTCTCGACCACTGAACCTGTGACGTCGACCGCAACACTGTAATGCCATCTTTCACCGGGTTGGAAGCGCAATGGTATATTGGACAGTTTCGTGATCATTTCCTCGAGGTTTGTAGCACTGAGAACTCCTTGTTCTCTGTACATCTGATCGATGGGGTGTGGTGTAAATGTGTAGGTAAATCCTGCCGTGTGAGACAAAAGTTGTCGCATCGTGAAAACACTGCTGGCGGGGACCGGTTCGCCTTCCTCCTGCCATACAGTCAGGTTTTCGAACTCGGGAATAAACTTCGTGATCGGATCGTCAAGCTCGAATTTGCCTTTTTCATACAGTTGCATGAGTGCAGTCGCAGCAATTGGCTTTGTCATTGAGTAAATACGAAACAGATCATCTGACTCTAGAGGTCGAGTATCTTCAACTCCCTTGACACCTAGTGTGCTTTCATAGACGATTTTTCCATCTTTTGCGATTAGAGTTTCAATCCCAGCAAGTTTCTTGCTCTCAACCAGCTCCATCAAGCCTTCCGTGATAGCGCCAAGTTTTTCTTCGGAAGTCCCAAACTCACTCAGATCATCGACCGCGTGTAATGAGATTTCACCGGCATGAATCGATAAGCTGGAGCTAATACATAGGACAGCAACAATAGCTGCATATACGTACGAGTTCTTTATTAGTGACAGATGTCGCATGTTTTCTTTACCATTGGGTGTTGAATTAATCAAGGCTGAAATTGGGCAGGAATCAGTAACTCATGCCAGTAGATTCACTGTCGAAAATGTTCTGAGAATGGATGTTCGTGTCCCGGCTGAAGCCAATCAACCACACACATAAGAGCGCGCGTCTATCTTTCAGAACTTGAAGTCTGCCTATTGTACTAGCTTGAATCGACCTTAAAAGTAGAATTGCAGTTAAGCCAAACAATTTAAGCGCGTTCTAATGAGGAACATCGTTGGAACTAGGCTAGGCAATTCATTCTCAAAGAACCAAAAGTCATGTACGTCTGATAGCCTCTTACTGATCAAGCCCCAATGAATGATGTCACTCAAAATCGCCAATCACACATATGCCTAAAACGATCGCACTAGTCGAAGACGACGAAGATCAACGAAAAAACTACGCGGACGCAATCAAGAAGAACGGCTACATAGTCAAGGAATTCGCCGATAAACCTTCCGCCCTGGCAGCATTCCAGCAGGAGTTGCCGGATTTAGCAGTACTAGACATTATCCTCGGAGACGAAATTGACGGCGGGTTCGATATCTGCCGCGTCTTGATGGGTAAATCCGAAAACATGCCCATCATTTTCTTGACGGAGCGGATCCAGGAAATTGACAAAATCTCTGGACTACGCATGGGGGCTTGGGACTATCTGCCTAAACCAATTTCCCTCGATTTTCTTGTCGAGCGAATCAAATCCCTGCTACGAATTAACGAGGCACGATCTGACACAACAACGATACAGCAACAGTCCAACGCCATTGGAGATTTGTTGATTGACCACGAAGTGTTATTGGTTACTTGGAAAGGAAAGCGCATAGAACTGTCAGGTACAGAATTTCGAATGCTCGCGAGGCTGGTGAAGACGCCTGGAGCTCCGGTGAAGTATGAGGAACTCATGGATACCACGCGTCATGCCATCGTGACAACAAATACGATCAACACACACATCCGAAACATCCGTAGAAAGTTTGAGGAGATGGATGACCAGTTTTCTGCCATCCAAAGCGAGTACGGACTAGGCTACCGCTGGGCTCAATAACGACCAAAAAGCTTTAATGGTTGCTTGCTAGGTTCTCTTCCAGAGTGACTAATCAAGATGGCTAATAAAACACCTATAAGAGGTCCGAAGCTACTCACCAAGCTTTTGTTGCTTGGTGTCGGGTTGCTTGTGGTTCCATGGTTGTCCTATATTCAGTTACTGGAAATGGAAAGGTTGTTGATCCAGGGTCAGCAGAACGCGCAACTTCTGATGGCGCGTGGCATCACGACGCTCTTCAGTAACCGAGCTAATCTGATCGATGAACTACCGATTGAGACACCAGACACCGAACCGCTTTACGTCTCCCCGTTAAATCGATATATACGAATTGACGGTGATATTTCTGACTGGGGCAAGGATTCCGAGCTTGCCCGAGCCCGCAGATCCTTCCCGCTCGACGCAAACCCGGAAACAGATGACGCTTCTTTCACGGTTTCTTTTGGAGAGAGAATCGACTATCTCTATGGTTTTCTCCGTGTAACTGACAACAGCATGGTATACCGACACCATGGTGACCTAAATGTCTATGCGGCCGATTCGGTGATTCTCGATTTTGTCTCTACAGCCGGCGGAGACGAACAGATCGCCATTACTTTTTCGCAACCAGGAACAGCAACCGTTTATAGCCTAAGCAAGGATGTAAAAGGAAACTCCCAAGTTACGCCTAATAGCAGTATCACCGCATTTGTGAAAGAGACACCAGGAGGATTTGACCTTGAATTCAGCATGTCTCTCGCACTCCTTGCTGAACCGAAACTTTTCTCACTTTCCGTCGTTGATGTGGACGATCCGGTATTGAGAGACACCTACAAATTAACCTCAACCATTGCCTCAGATTCCGAAAAGCAACTCAATCTAGTCGTTTATCGCTCATCTGAAACCATGCAGCTCATGAATGACTTGGGGTATGTCGAAGCTCACATCATTGTTTATGACGGCGAAGGGCGTATCCGAGGTGAGAGTCGTCCTATTGCAAAAGTCAGTGAAGAGGAAGATTCCTCAGTCATAAAAACAGCATGGGGGTTCGAATGGCTTAGACCTATCCTCCATCCACTTGTAGCCGGCGAGACTTGGAATGTCCTGACCGAGGAGGAGTCCGTTCGACAAAGTGAAGAAGCGCTTGAAGATGCATTGCAACGAAAGATACCTCGAGCGATTCTTAGAAAATCCGCTACAGGCAACCAATCTGTCATGGCGATTCAACCGATCATCACCGGCGATGGTGTCATCGGTGCGGTGACCGTTGAGCAATCAATTGATCAGATTCTTTCGTTCCAACAGGTAGGTCTTCGGCAAATCGTCGTGGTTTCCTTGATCGCCCTTTTGGTTGTACTCATATTGGCAGCGGGATTCTCTTTCCGTCTGGCATATCGCATTCGCAAGCTCAAATCCGAAACCACTTCCGTGCTGGATGAACGAGGCCGATTAACGAAGCAAGGCTTGGATTCAGAAGTTCGAGCGGGAGATGAAATTGGAGACTTGGCTCGAGCTGTAGACGACATGATCGGCAGGCTACACGATCACAACCGTTTCATTGAACGGATGCCAAGAACTCTGAGACATGAAATTAACAACCCTCTCAATACGCTAAGCACCTCGCTTGAAAACTTGCAAGCGGCGCAAACGGACGAAGACCGCGCCAACTATATGCAGAGTGCAAGGCGAGGGATACTCAGAATCGGTTCGATTGTGCAGAACTTAGTCGATGCCGCGAATTTAGAAGAGTCACTTACCAGCGAAACTAAACGAAAAGTAGACATTCAAGCATTACTTCGAAGCTACGTCCAGAACCAGAACGCAATGCTAAAAACGACGGAAATCGTGTTTGAAAGCGATGCAGAACCGATCATTGCTGAAATCTCCGACTTTCATATTGAGCAGATGCTCGATAAGTTAGTTGACAATGCCGTTGACTTTCATCGATCCAACAGTCCGATCAAAATCCAGCTCACTCAGTCAACAGATTTCTTCAGAATTACGGTAGCGAATCGAGGGGCGATATTCCCAGAAGATACGAGACATCTTTTTGAGATGTTGGTCAGTCAACGTCCAGAAGAAAGTCGACTACATTTCGGTTTAGGGCTTTACGTGGTTCGGGTTATCGCCGAATACCATGGTGGTAGCGTTAGGGCATTAAATCTAAAGGACAAGTCCGGGGTGGCGATCGTGATTGATATGGCGCTCCGAGATTCAGTTGAAGCCAGTGAAGAGTCGGAGGCTACTCCGGCGAAAAGCAGGCTGCTTCCACTATTCAACGGGGCATCCAAACCTAGTCCTGCGTAGCAGTTTCTTCCAGGCTTAGTAGTAAGTGGTTGAAATCGATGGTTCACCGTCGCATCGCAATTTACCTTGCTCTACTAAGTGGAGCACTGCTGCGAAAACACTGCGCGAGGCAGCAGGCCATAAATGCGACCCTACCGCTCGGTACATATCAGGTACCATCGCAGAGATCTCATGATTTCCACGCTTGACTTGCGCCAGAATCTGGTCTTCACGTTCTTGTCGATGAGCGATGAATGCTTGAACGTGTGCCTTCGGACTATCAATTACCGTACCATGTGTGGGCCAATATTCCTGGTCTTCGCGGTCAAGTAACAGATTCAGACTTCGCATGTAATCGCCCATATTCCCGTCAGGTGGTGAGATAACGCTCGTTGACCAACCCATTACATGGTCACCTGAAAATAGCGAGTTAGTCTGTGCTAATTGATAACAGATATGGTTGGATGTGTGTCCGGGCGTATGTACACACTCGACTTGCCAGTTTTTGCCTTCAATGACATCTCCATGACGTACGGTGACATCCGGTTGGAATGCTTGATCTCCTCCTTCCTCTACTTTTACTGGGTCATCTAAACGTGACCCATGTGGGCCAAACCCGTAGGTCTTCGCGTCGCAGTGTTTTTGCAGTTCTCGAGCGAGTGGAGAATGATCCATGTGAGTATGCGTGATGAGGATATGGGTAATGGATTCACCTTTGAGTGCTTGGAGAATCGCATTGAGATGAGAAGTATCCAGGGGACCAGGATCAATGACAGCGACTTCGCCCGAGCCAAGAATGTAGGTTCCTGTACCAGTGAATGTAAACGCGCCAGGATTTCTGCAAATAACCCGTCGTACGTTAGGTCGCACGGACGCAACATCTCCGTACTCAAATTCAAAATCCTTTACAAATGGAATCTCAACTGACACTGGAATCCTCTTAAATTCTCAAGATTAACTTAGTTCTGGGCAACGACACTAGGCAAATTCAGACAGACTAGGCCGACGGATCGTGCGTAGTGCTCTTTCCATGCCGATGATAGTACACGAAACTCCCGATGCCGACGACGCTCCACATTGCGATGATGATCCACTCCGGTCGACCAAGAGCTGCTACGCTCGGCGGAAAATACAAGGTTAATAGTGCAAGACCCAGCACTAGGGCAATGACACCAATCGGCCAACCAAATTTGAGTTTGAATGGACGGTGTAAATCTGGCTCGCGCTTTCTAAGAACCAGAAAAGCAATGGGTACAAAGATATAGGCAACAATCACACCAAAACTACCTGCATTGACCAGCCACACGAGTATGGTGCGACCAAACAACGGCGCAATACACGATAAGACACCTAGAAAGAGTATGCCGATCCAAGGTGTGTTGTACTTTGGGTGAATTTCTGCGAATTTTTGCGGAAGGAATCCACTCTCCGCTAATGCATAGAGCACGCGGCTACCACCAATGATGAAAGCATTCCAGCTGGTCAAAATTCCACCGATTCCTCCTATCACCAAAAATATTCCAGCGCTTGGATGGTTCCATAGTGCTTTGGCCGCTTCTCCGCTAGACATATCCGTGCCCGAAAGTATGTCTCGAGGCATGGAAGATGCGACGGCGAAGGATATAGCTGAATACCACGCTACGGCCATTACAACCGAAATAATTAGTAATACTCCAACTTTATGCAGAGGGACTTTTATTTCCTCAGCTGATTGTGGGATGACATCGAAACCCACCAAATATGCCGGGACCATGATGACTATCAAGAGGATTCCACTCGCCGGTATGGCAATCAATGGATCGAGATGAACGGCACTTCCGCCTATAGCCGCACCAGTGAATAGCACAATACCAGATAGCAAAATAATGCAGGTCACTATGGTTTGGACAATGGCAGCTGGCCTAATCCCAATGACGTTTATCCACGTCATGACAACGGAACCGGCAATCCCAACCAGTACAAATCCCAAGTCCACATCGAACGATTCAAGAGTCCAAAGCGCATAAATCCGAATCTGCGGTACCAGGTACTCAACAGCGGTCGGTAGAGCAACTGCCTCAAACACACAAACCGTGCCATAGGCCATCAGTAACGCCCAGGTACAAAGGAACGACCACGAAGGTCCAAGCGCACGCCAGGTATACACATGCTCACCGCCTGTTTTAGGTAGAGCTGATGCCAGTTCTGCATAGGTCAATGCGATGAAGAGAATGACAATACCACCACCGGCAAAGGCTAACAGTACTCCGAGACTTCCTGCTTGTTCTACCCAATAGCCAGAGAGTAATACCCAACTCCAGCCAATCATGGCCCCGAAAGAAAGAGTCAAAACTTCCCTTTGTTTTAGGACTCGGCGAAATCTGGTGGTGCGATCAGTCATTGCTGTACTAGTTTAATTGTCCAACCGAATGAAATGAACTAGGCGATTTTCATAACCTAAAGAATTGAGAGATCATCTTCCGAACAAGCGTTTTTTTGAGTAAACTAATATTGTCAAGAAATATCAATGTTTCTTATGATAACTAATTCGTGGACACTAGATATTGGCTGAATAAGACCTAAATTTAAGAGATATCCAACTATGCCACTTCAAGAATTTGCAGTAAATCAAGCAATTGCTGAGGTACTCAATCAAATGAGTTACAACTGGGAGGTTACTGCTGAACTATCCGATGAACTACGAGAAGGTAGAGGCTTGCGCTTAGATCTTCTGGTTTCAACGATTCAGCGCTCCTACGTTGCTATAGAAAATGAATTTACGCCGGCTCTTACGGTAGAGTCGGACGCCGTTAACCGAGTTGGTAAAACTCTGACTCGAACAGGTAGGCCATTGGCACAGGTTGTAGCCCTCAAAACTCCTTCGTCATTAAAAAACTGTCGCAGTACTGAGGAGGTGAAAGACCTCCTCCCGTCGATCAGTTTTGAGTTCGCGCTATTTCAAGGTCACTTTGATCTATCGAATGAGGATTCGGAAAATGAAATATTGCGTACGCCATCTAACGACCGATTTCTCACCGGGGGACTGGCAATCCTCGCCGAATTTCTAATGAACTCGAGCGTAAACAATCGCACGCTACAAGATTCTCTACATGAACTTGGACTCGGTGTGCAGGACTCAATTGCAATCTTGAATAAGGTGGCTTTAAGAACAACCGAATTGAAGTCACGTGAGGCCGAACTGTTCCGTCGGACCTTTTCCGATGAAGATATCCAACAAGGACTCGGAATAACCTCGACCGTTGTGATCAATGCAGTACTCTTTCAAGAAAGACTATCTTCACAATACCCAAACTTACTGTCGCTGGCCCAGTTAAAACGTCAGAATCGACTCAACCAGTCAGGATTGATTGAGCAATGGGAAGAAATCCTTCAAATTGATTACTGGCCCGTCTTTTCTGTCGCAATCAGTGTTTTAAGAAATATCAACGATCCCAATCGAGTCTCACGATTTATCCAAAGATTATTCAAGCTAACCCAGATACTAGCTGGCCTTAGAACAGTCAAAACGAACGATCTGTGTCGTGTCATTTTTCAACGATTCATGACAGATAGAAAACATTTAGCATCGTTCTACACACGTGCAGAATCAGCAACGCTTCTCGCCAACTTAGCAGTACCGAAGTTAGACTGGAGTGATAGAGATGTTTACAGCAACTTCAAAATTGCTGACTACGCCTGTGGTTCAGGCACTCTAATCAATGCTGCCTATCGTCGACTTATACGTCTTCACGAAGACCAAAATGGTAATCCAAGAGAATTGCATTCCGTAATGATGGAAGAGAACTTAACTGGCGCGGATATTGTTCCCTCAGCGGCACAAGTGACAGCAACTTTGCTCTCCTCGTTATTTCCTTATGAAACCTACGGGAAGTCAAAGGTTGTTGTACCTAAGTATGGACTTGGGCAGGATGGGAAAGAAGTATCTTTAGGCTCCTTGGAACTATTGGATGACAAACAGATGCTGGAGACGACATTTCCCAATCCGGTCGCTAAAGAAGCGGTAGGTCTGAAGGGTCCGGGAGAGTTTTCTTATCAACTGTCATTCAAACAAGGTTCTCAGGATCTGGTCATCATGAATCCTCCCCATGCCCGTTCAATGTTTGATTGGATAGAGGAAAGAGAAGGTACGTGGAAACCATATACCGCGTTGTCGAACTCGACTGCCACACAAGAGAGCATGCGAGTAAGAGAAACCCAACTTTCATCAAAGATACCCTGTTACAACCACTATCAGTCGATGCCTTCTATGTTCTGTGGCCTAGCACACCGAATGCTCAAAGAGGGAGGAACTTTTGCCTTTGTCTTACCCATTGCATCTGTACAGGCCACATCTTGGAGTAAATTCCGCAAGATGCTCGCAAACGATTACTTCAATGTCCTAATTGTTAGCATCGCGCAAAAAAACGCTTCCAGTTGCAGTTGGTCGGCAGATACGAACCTCGCTGAAGTTTTGGTCATTGCTCGAAAGAAAGTTCACAAAACGAGTAATCACGGGCTTCCAGCAGGAAGGGCCTTCGTAGTAAACCTGTATGACAGACCCATAAACACTTTGATTGCGGCACACTACTCCTCTGTGATTCTTGACACTATCGAATCCAACCTGATTCGAGCAATCGAAGATGAACCCAACGGCGGTACTCCTGTGAAAGTAGCAGAACAAACAATTGGAGAAGCGCTTTCAGTTCCGCTCTCAGAGAGTCCTTTGCACGCGACCGGGATTAGAGATTCGATTTTGGCACAATGGAGTCACCAACTGAAATCTGGACTCCTTTGGTTTCCAAGGAGAATCCGTTTAGAGAAACCGTTGATTACGGTAAGAAAGATTAGTTCCTTTGCAACTGTAGGGTTCGCAGACAACAATATTGCGAATAACCAATCAGCTGCATTTGATCGTATCGAAGCAACTCCTGTCCCAGCTTTTCCAATGATTTGGAAACACGACTCAAATAGTCAGCGGCAAATGAAGATTGAACCAGACCAAGAAGGCAGAATTCGACTCAATAAAGAGGAACACGCTTCTAGGATTTTGGATCGTAGAAGCCATGCAGTCATGGCAAGAGAAGTTTCGTATTCCTCCCAGTCATTGATCTGTGGTTATTCCCACGAGAGGGTGATAGGTGGTCGGGGTTGGCCGAACATCAAACTAGAAACTTCGGAGCAAGAAAAGGCATTCGTACTCTGGGGAAACACATGCTTAGGGCTGATTAGCTATTGGTATTACTCAAGCCGTCAGCAGGTAAGACGCAACATAGTTACTGTTTCAAGTATTAGGGATATTCCTTGGTTAGATCCAACTTCACTGACGAAGAACCAACTCTTGAAAACTTCACAGTTATTCGATGAATATGAAAGCGAAACTTTCCTACCCGCTGGCCAGGCAAATAAGGACCCAATCCGCATGCAATTAGACAAGCAATTCCTAGTAGGAGTCCTTGCTTTTCCAACAGATGTTTACAAGGCCGTAGAGATTCTTCGTGACAAATGGTGTAGCGAACCAGCCGTGATGTCAAACTAGATTCTTGGGGGCAAACCAAAGCCTTTTCCGGCATCCTTGAACCAATGAAATATCTCAGTAATTCGGAGATGGTTCTACCGAGTCTCCGATCCTATTTTGCTTCCATAACATCCTGACTTCGAAGGTCGCTGTGACTAAGTGATTGATTTAGAATAATACGTAGTGCGATATAAGCACCACACTTATGTATTTCAGGAAGTAATGAATATGAATTTTATTCAGATCAAATGTCCATGTACTATTTCTTATCTTCTTTTGATAAGTTACTAATTATCTGTATGCTGCAAGAAAAGCGCATTTCCACCTGAGTAAAAACCATGGCACTTCAAGAAGCCACATTTAATAACGCGCTAGCAGAGATGCTAAATCAGATGAGTAATAACTGGGAGGTCACGGCGGAATTAACAGAGGAATTTCAAGAAAAAAAGAGTCTAGTACCGGACATCCTAATCGCTACAGATCAAAGAACCTATGTTGCGATAGAAAATGAATTTGCTCCAGCCTCAACAGTGGAGTCCGATGCGCTTAGTCGGATTGGCAAGAAGCTTTCTCGGTCAGGTACTCAACTAGCACAGGTAGTAGCACTTAAAACACCTCTATCAATGCGAGAATGCCGAAGTGTCAATGAGGCCAAAAGAAAGATCCCTACTATAAATTTTGAGTTTGCTCTTTATCAAGGTCATTTTGACCTTTCGCAAGGCGATGAAGCGGTGGGTGAAATATACCGCACTCCTTCTAATGACAGTCTTCTTCAAGGAGATATCGAGACTCTTGCTGAATTTCTAATCAACTCAAGTGTGAACAATCGCACGTTGCAAGCGTCTCTTCACGAACTAGATCGGGGTGTACAGGACTCTATCGCAATTCTGACTGAAGCTGTATCAAAGAATTCCCAATTGAAATCGGATTTTGCCGAACTATTCCGTCAGACCTTCTCTGACGAGGATATGCAACAAGGGCTTGGAATTGCAACAACTGTTGTCATCAATGCAACACTATTTCAGGAACGACTGTCAACTAAATATGCTAACGTACTTTCACTAGCGCAGATGAAGAGCGATAACCTACTAAATCAATCGGGATTGATCGAGCAATGGGAAGAAATACTCAAAATCAACTACTGGCCAATTTACTCCATCGCGATTGGTGTCTTGAGGAATATTGCTGACCCCTATCTTGTTGCTCAGTTTATTAAGAGACTATCGAAGACAACGCAGAGTCTAGTTGAACTGAAAATTGTTGAAACACACGATCTATGCGGCGTAATTTTTCAACGATTCATGACGGACAGAAAATATCTAGCATCCTTCTATACACGTCCTGAATCTGCGAGTCTACTCGCCTATCTTGCAGTGCCAAAACTTGACTGGAGCGACAAGGAGGTATACAGCAACTTTAAATTTGCTGACTACGCCTGTGGTACCGGCACTTTAGTCCACGCCGTTTACCGTCGGCTCATCCATCTTCACGAATTTAGAGGTGGAGAACCAGGAGAATTGCATGATGTAATGATGGGAAAAAATATCAGTGGCGCAGACATTGTTCCTTCAGCCACACATTTGACTGCTACCTTACTGTCTTCACTTTTCCCTGACGAAACCTACGACAACTCCATGATCGTGGTCCCGAATTATGGAGTTGGTCAAAATGGAACAGACGTATCTCTGGGTTCTCTAGAGCTCTTGGATGACGATCAGGTTTTAAACACGATGTTCCCCAATCCAGTGGATGGTGAAGCAGTCGGCCCCAAGAATCTCGATGGCTTCTCTTATCAGATGTCGTTTGAGCAGAGCTCACAAGATTTGGTAATAATGAACCCGCCATACACGAGAACAATGTCAGATTGGAATCTCGTGAAAAATGAAGAAGGAACATGGAAGCCGTATAACGCATTGGGTAACTCGACTGCTACACAGAAAGATATGCAGATAAGGGAGAAATATCTCTCAACGAAGATACCCTGTTACAACGGTTACCACTCGATGCCTTCAATGTTCTGTGGGTTGGCACACCGAATGCTCAAAGAAGGTGGAACATTTGCCTTTGTCTTACCGCTTACATCAGTGCAGTCGGTATCGTGGCACAAATTTCGAAAGATGATGTCCTCGGATTACTTCGATGTTTTGGTAATCAGTATCGCACAAGATACGGCGATCGCTTGTAGTTGGTCAGCAGACACCAAACTTGCAGAAGTCTTAATCATAGCGCGTAAGAATGATCCAAACCTGCAGCAGGCGGAGGTAGTACAAGGAAGAGCGACGGTAGTAAATCTGCATGACAGGCCATCGAATACGATGATTGCTACACACTACTCATCCATGATTAGAACGGTAATTGAATCTAATCTAATTCGATCCATTGAAGATGGACCAATCGGTGGAACACCCATAAAAGTGGGAGAAAAAGTGATTGGAGAAGCGCTTTCAATTCCAATCTCCCAATATCCATGGAACGCGACTGGGATCAGAGATTTGACTCTAGCGCAATGGTGTCACCAATTGAAATCAGGACATTTGTGGTTTCCCAGACTACCTGATTCTGAGGAAGAGGTCATTACCATCAGAACAATAGGGAGTTTCGCTTCTCTAGGTTACGGAGACGGAATGATCGCTAACAGTCAAACTGCCGCATTTGATCGCATTGAAGTAACTCCTTCGCCGAATTACCCCATGATTTGGCAAAACGATTCTGATAGTCAACGGAGAATGCGATTCCATGCGGACCAAGAAGGAAGAATCCGTCCCGGAAAAGAAGTAGATGCGCAGAAGATTTGGGATTCAAGTAGTTCAGCGGTTATTGCAAGGGAGTGTTCGTTTTCGTCGCAGTCATTAATTTGTGGATATTCACACCACCCTGTGATCGGGGGGAGGGGCTGGCCAAACGTCAAGCTAGAAAAGCAATCTCACGAAAAGGTATTTGTCCTGTGGGGTAGTACATGTTTAGGTCTTATAAGTTACTGGTATTTTTCAAGCCGCCAGCAAGTGAGGAGAAGCCTTGTAGCAATTTCGGGTATCAAAGAGATTCCTTGGTTAGATCCAACTTCACTGACGGAGAGCCAACTTTTGAGAGCATCGCAGTTATTTGATGAATATGAAAGCAAAACTTTCCTGCCCGCTGGCCAGGCAAATAAGGACCCAATCCGCATGCAATTAGACGAGAAATTCCTAGTAGGAATCCTTGAATTTCCAACAGATGTCTACAAGTCAGTAGAGTTTCTTCGCGACAAATGGTGTAGCGAACCAGCCGTGATGTCAAACTAGATTCTTGTGGCCAAACCAAAACCCGTTTTAGGCATCCTTGAACCAATGCAATGTCTCAGTACTTCTGAGATGGTTCTTACGAATCTCTAATCTTATTCTGCTTCCATTGCATCAAGACTTTCCCAAGTATCCTTCAGTTCATGCAAGGACAGATTGTTTGGATACGCAGAAATGGCTAGCTCCAAATAGATGGCAGCATCGAATCTAAATCCTGCAGCATGGGCATCTTGTGCGACTCTCGCTAGTTTTGCAGAGCATTGCTGCAACAAAGCTATGGCTTCAGCATTATTGGGGTCTTCTTTCAGAGCTTGCCGCAGCACGGCGACTGCGTTATTCTCTGGCGGTTCTGTAATGTAGCCATTCCCGTAGTGTTGTCGTGCTTCGTCGACCATACTCGTCGCGATGGCCTGTTGTCTTTGCCCAGTTAGATACATACTGTTGAGTTCTTCAAGCGTATTAGGAAACAATCCAACTACCTTCGCCGCAGTCAACATCTCGTCTGCTCCTGTGAAATCTCGTCTTGCAACCAATTCCGCAAACTCCTTTAGCACAAGGACATTAATCTGAGCCATGCCGTCGACTGCGATTGAGTTTTCAGGGTCAATTGCAAGTACCTGATGATAGATATTGGCAGCATTATTGGTTGAAGGCATGATCAGATTTCCGGAGGTTCTTAACTGACTCGCAAGAACAAGCATTTGCGTAATTTCTTCTTGTAACGTTTCTGCTGCTTGTAGTGCCGCTCGAGCCGATCGAAGCGTTGGGTGTTCAGGATTCGCCATATCAGCTTTAGTTAGATACTCGATTGCCAAACTGACATCGCCTCCGGTCGCTGCAGAGGTAGAAAGCGTCGCGAAGTACGAGGCAAATCCATTGAGACGTTCAGGAGACTGTTCATTTTCGGGATACAGTCTGGCTACCTCCTTGTATAAATTGATGATGGTCGTGGAAGTGACTGTATCGTAACCGTGTTCGTCGAACAGGGTGTCTGCATCAGAGAGCAATGTGAGCGCTTGTCGTCGTTGTTGAATCCGATTAAAGAGCGTCGTTGTATTTTCATCTTCGGGGTAAACCGCAATTACTTCGTTTACTCGAACTTGAGCGGTCTCCACGTCGTTTCGTTCAAGACTAAGACGAATCGACTCTTCCCAATCTTTCTTAAGCAACAGTTTCGCAGAGATCGCTTCTGCGTCCGTGGGTGAGTAGGACAATACATCGTTATAGGCTGCAATGATCGCTTGGAAACTCTGGTTGGGGTCCGCCCTAAGCGCATCTGCATTCTGTCTAGCAGCTTGCAAATTCGGATGCTCTCCGATTCCGATTTCAGAAAACCAAATCTGAATCGTCGTGGTCTGCGGCAAGTAAATCAACAGTGCGAGAATTACCAATGGTCCAATGATGGTGGTCAGTCGGACAAATAAACCGCGTTTCTCCTGTCGCCGGATGGTGTCTTGTCTTTCTTTTTGCTCTTCCTGCAGTCCATGTACGACTGCATCAATTTCAGAGTCAGTAACGACCTTAGACGTTAGAACAAAATCATCATCGGCTGCCCGTTGAGCGTCAATGTCCTTAATTAGCTCGTCGACCGTCTCATATCGAGAATTGGCATCAAACGCGAGGATTTTCTGGAGAAAAGGTTCCCAAGCCTGAAATCGCTTTGGAATCGCAGGCAACGATTGGGAAGACACGCGTAGCATTTCTGGACCGGTTTGGTACCAAGGTAATCTCCCTACCAAACACTCAAAAATGATCATGCCGACAGAATAGCTGTCTCCGTTTAGTGAACATAGACCAGCGCTCGCCTGCTCAGGACTTTGGTAAGTCAAGTCTTCAGAGACAGCAAGTCCGATTAAATTGGTGACCGAGTGTTTAAAAACACTTTTCAGACGTATTCGACCACCTTGTCTTAGTTCTATATGATCCGGAGAAACAGTTCCATAGGACAGTCCTTGACCATAGATTGAGTCAAGCAAACTAACTACCTGACCAGCTACATTGCAGAGACTGGACACCTTTATGCCATCGGCGAATTGGTCTTCTAGTGTGTATTGTTCTGCGGTCCATTCTGTTGCGATAAACAGATGATCTTCGAGAAATCCAACTTCGAGTAGTGGTTCAACACTCTGTAGTGGCCCGCCGCGATAAGTTCGTTCCTGTTGATTGAGTTGCTCTCTATCTAATCCTTCTGCTCCTTTCAACTCAAGGACATGGAGCTGAACCGTTATGTTCTCTTGGGTCTCAGCCAAGTAGGTGACACAACCGTTTTGCGAGCTGAGCTCTTCCCGAATATCGTATCCTGGAATGTCCATCTATAGATTCTTTAGGGGTGTTAAGGAGATCTTGACCCCGCTCACTAGTTGTCCAAGCACTATTTCGGCATTGGAGATATACGCAAGGCCATCTGAGCGTACAGCAAGACCTTTGCCATGCGCTAAACCGTTAATACAGTTATCGCCTTTGAACATCCAAAGTCTGCCTTCTATCTGAAGACGGCAATTCTCAGTCAGTTGCACACGAATACTCTCAAGAAGCCGACCACCGTTCCATCGTTGATACTCAACCGCACCGTTTACGGTGAAAAGTACGCCCTCTCCATGTAATTCATCGTCCGCATAGTAACCTCGATATATAGACCCGTTTGACCGTAGAAAATCTCCTCTGCCCTCCTTTGCATCCTCGTGGAAACTACCGACATACTTTCGACCATCCAACCACTCGTATTCACCAGAACCTTGCTTCAATCCGTTGAGAAAAAAGCCCTTGTATCGTTCGCCCGTTGCTTTATGACTAATCTCGCCGAGACCGGTCATTTCGTCACCGAAAAACATTCCTTGAAATTCATCACCGTTAGCCCAAGTCAACGCTCCGTAACCTTCTCGTACTCCTTCACTAAAAGATCCTTGGTAGACTCGGTCATCGTCGTAGAGCAGTATGCCTTGCCCATGTGGTTTCGAATTCACAAAACCACCTTCGTAGATCCCCTGTTCCAAGCGCTTGATTGGTTCGTCAGAATCAATTTCGAGGGCAGAATCTCGATAAGGAGACAGGCGTTCAAAAATCTGTGACACAGTCTCAGCTGCCATAAGATTGACACCAGCCATAAGGAGACTGAGGGGTAAGCACATCACAAATAATCTTGTGCGATCGACAGGAAACCCATCCATCAATAAAATTCCTGTAACTTCCTCGGCGACAGATTCAAGTGGACCTACACATAATCGTGTTCTGTTGCCTAGCTATTGGCGCTTTCGCTGGTTTTCTAGGTGGGTTACTGGGTATAGGTGGGGGCATTGTTGTCGTACCTGCACTCGTATTCCTTTTCGACTTTTTCGATTTATTTCCGCAACCAGAGTACCCTGAGAATACTGCTATCTTAATGGTTCTGGGAACATCTCTAGGATCGATTATTTTTACTGCATCCAGTTCCTCCTTTGCCCAGTGGCGAAAGAAAGCAATTGACTGGACCATCGTCAAATCCTGGATTGTTTATCTCGTTGCTGGAGCATTCCTTGCAAGCTTCATAGCGACGTCTCTACCTTCTGGATTCGTCAAACTGTTCATTGGGATTTTTATCACGCTAGTCGCAATGACCGTGCTATTTGAAATATCTCCTAATCCTGAGCGCAAACACCCAAATCGTTTCTATACGGCAATCATGGCATCAATAGGAGGTGTCATATGTGGGCTCGCTGGTATTGGCGGGGGAAATGTCGTAATTCCTACTCTGTTATTTTTCAATACGCAATTAGTGCGTGCAATGTCTGCCGCTAGCACCATGGGAATGGCGATTGCTCTCTCCGGAAGTCTCGGTTATATCCTTGCTGGACTCGAGGCGGAAATACCAAATTCGATAGGCTACATTTACCTGCCTGCCGTAATTCCTTTGGCAGTAAGTTGTACGATTTTTGCCTATTTCGGTGTGCAGGTTGCACATAAGATAAACGCAACCATATTACGAAAGGTGTTCGGCATTTTGATGCTGATCGTCGCGGCAAGAATGGTTTACTCAGCGGTTTAGAGAGCGCCTGGTTCCAGCAAGTCTCCAACTTGTCGAATCGTAATCGAGTCGATCGGAGATGCATCACTCAAAGAGCTCATTACGATTACTGAGGCATCGTCCGGCAGTCCTTCTCTTTCTCGCAAAACCGTGAATGCTCGCTTAATAGTTACTTCAGGTTGACGACTGAAGGAAATTCTGTGTGCATAGACACTCCGGTTGAGCATCAGTTGTCTTCGAGTGTGGCTTCGATTTGAAAAAGCAAACACGGGTATGTTGGATGGTGCTGTATTAGTCACCATGTCCGCGGCATGACCACTTCTGGTAATTACCACAATTCCTTTCGCGTTGATTCTCTCTGCAAGTTCCGCTGCCGACCACGCCATCAACTGCCGCTGATTTTGTGTGTCTTTGGCTACCGTGATCGTTTCACTCGGCAGTTTTTCCTGTTCCTCGGCAATTCTTCTAAGTACCTC
>MPMU01000052.1 GCA_002238665.1 Gammaproteobacteria bacterium bin55 | reverse complement strand
AACCAATTCAGGGCGACAATTAAAGCCTGACAACGACCTACTCTCACATGGGGAAACCCCACACTATCATCGGCGCTGAGCCATTTCACTTCTGAGTTCGGAATGGATTCAGGTGGTTCCAACTCGCAATGATTGTCAGGCAAATTAAAGGTGAGAATCTTTGACCACGTAACTAAAGTGTCGTATGTTTCATGTGGCAATACACAATCAACCAATTAAGAAATCAAAAATGGTCAAGCCACTGGGGCAATTAGTACGAATTAGCTCAACGCCTTACAACGCTTACACACTTCGCCTATCACCTCGTAGTCTACGAGGGCCCTCAGAAATCTCGAAGATTTGTGAGATCTAATCTTGAGGGGGGCTTCCCGCTTAGATGCTTTCAGCGGTTATCCCTTCCGAACATAGCTACCCGGCAATGCCACTGGCGTGACAACCGGAACACCAGAGGTTCGTCCACTCCGGTCCTCTCGTACTAGGAGTAGCTCCTCTCAAATCTCAAACGCCCACGGTAGATAGGGACCGAACTGTCTCACGACGTTCTGAACCCAGCTCGCGTACCACTTTAAATGGCGAACAGCCATACCCTTGGGAGATGCTCCTCCCCCAGGATGTGATGAGCCGACATCGAGGTGCCAAACACCGCCGTCGATGTGAACTCTTGGGCGGTATCAGCCTGTTATCCCCGGAGTACCTTTTATCCGTTAAGCTTCGGCCCTTCCATTCAGGACCAAAGGATCACTAAGACCGTCTTTCGACCCTGCTCGACCCGTCGGTCTCACAGTCAAGCGCACTTCTGCCTTTACACGCACCGCATGATTTCCGACCATGCTGAGTGCACCTTCGTGCTCCTCCGTTACTCTTTAGGAGGAGACCGTCCCAGTCAAACTACCCACCACACACTGTCCTCGACCTAGATCAATAGGCCTGAGTTAGAACTCCAACGTAGTCAGGGTGGTATTTCAAGGTTGACTCCACAGCAACTAGCGCCACTGCTTCATAGTCTCCCACCTATCCTACACAAACTAAATCAAAATCCAGTGTGAAGCTATAGTAAAGGTTCACGGGGTCTTTCCGTCTAGCCGCGGGTATACGGCATCTTCACCGCAAATTCAATTTCACTGAGTCTCAGGTGGAGACAGTGTGGCCATCGTTACGCCATTCGTGCAGGTCGGAACTTACCCGACAAGGAATTTCGCTACCTTAGGACCGTTATAGTTACGGCCGCCGTTTACTTGAGCTTCAATCACAAGCTTCGACCTAAGTCTAACCTGATCCTTTAACTTTCAAGCACCGGGCAGGCGTCACACCCTATACGTCCTCTTTCGAGTTTGCAGAGTGCTGTGTTTTTGATAAACAGTCGCAGCCACCTGGTATCTTCGACCGCCTCCAGCTCCGGATGCAAGATCCTTCACCAGCTGCGGCGCACCTTCTCCCGAAGTTACGGTGCTATTTTGCCTAGTTCCTTCACCTGAGTTCTCTCAAGCGCCTTAGTATTCTCTACTTGACTACCTGTGTCGGTTTCGGGTACGGTCAACATGCATATGAGCTTAGAGGGTTTTCTTGGAAGCATGGCATCAACGACTTCAAAGTCCGTTAGGACAATTTCGTCATCACGCCTCAGTCTTAAGGAACCCCGCATTTAACAAGGATTCCAACCTACACGCTTAAACCTGGACTACCATCGCCAGGATCGTTTAGCCTTCTCCGTCACCCCATCGCTATACATGTCGGTGCTGGAATGTTGACCAGCTATCCATCGACTACGCCTTTCGGCCTCGCCTTAGGTACCGACTCACCCTGTGTTGATGAACGTGGCACAGGAACCCTTAGTCATTCGGCGAGGAGGATTTTCACCCCCTTGATCGTTACTCATGTCAGCATTCTCACTTCTGATACCTCCAGCATTTCTCACAAAATACCTTCAACGGCGTACAGAACGCTCCTCTACCACTCCCAGTTACCTGGAAGTCCGAAGCTTCGGTGTATGGTTTAGCCCCGTTAAATCTTCCGTGCAAGATTTCTCGACCAGTGAGCTATTACGCTTTCTTTAAAGGATGGCTGCTTCTAAGCCAACCTCCTGGCTGTCTGGGAATTCTTACTTCGTTTCCCACTTAACACATAACTTGGGGACCTTAGCTGTCGGTCTGGGCTGTTTCCCTTTCGACGACGGACCTTAGCACCCGCCGTCTGTCTCCCTCACCGCACTCATTGGTATTCGGAGTTTGCATGGGGTTGGTAAGCCGAGAAGGCCCCCTAGCCCAAACAGTGCTCTACCCCCAATGGTGATATGAGAGGCACTACCTAAATAGTTTTCGAGGAGAACCAGCTATCTCCGGGCTTGATTAGCCTTTCACTCCTAACCACAGGTCATCCCCCCATTCTTCACATAGGTGGGTTCGGGCCTCCAGTCAGTGTTACCTGACCTTCACCCTGCCCATGGTTAGATCGCCCGGTTTCGGGTCTACTCCTACAGACTTATTCGCCCTATTCAGACTCGGTTTCCCTACGGCTCCCCTAAACGGTTAACCTTGCCAGCAAGAGTAAGTCGCTGACCCATTATACAAAAGGTACGCAGTCACGACCGAAGTCGCTCCTACTGCTTGTATGCATCCGGTTTCAGGTACTATTTCACTCCCCTCTCGGGGTACTTTTCACCTTTCCCTCACGGTACTTGTTCACTATCGGTCAGCTGAGAGTATTTAGCCTTGGAGGATGGTCCCCCCACATTCAGACAGGGTTTCACGTGCCCCGCCCTACTCGATTTCACCACCGTTCCGTTTTCGTATACAGGACTATCACCTTCTATGGTGTCACTTTCCAGATGACTTTTACTAACGGATCGGCGGCTTACGGGCTATTTCCCTTTCGTTCGTCACTACTGAGGAAATCTCGGTTGATGTCTTTTCCTCCGGTTACTTAGATATTTCAGTTCGCCGGGTTTGCTTCACACACCTATGTATTCAGTGTGAGATAATACGCAAGCGTATTGGGTTTCCCCATTCGGAAATCCCCGGATCATAGTCTGTTTGCCGACTCCCCGAGGCTTATCGCAGGGCAACAACGTCCTTCATCGCCTTCAGCTGCCTAGGCATTCACCAGATGCACTTATTCACTTGACCATATAACTGATTTCTCAATTGGCTGATCACGTGCATTTCGCCACATACCTCAAACCATTTTCATGGTTTTCTGGTTTGAACAACCGTCAAACGGTTGCTCGATATATATAGACGCATTTAATTACGGTGAATCAAAGATTCTCATATTTTTAAAGATCAATCGGTCGTTTCTTGACGACCCACAGGCACTCATGTTGAGTTAACCTGTTTGTTGATTTGGATTCATCTAACAAATTCAAACTTGGTGGAGCCGAGGAGACTTGAACTCCTGACCCTCTGCGTGCAAAGCAGATGCTCTCCCAACTGAGCTACGGCCCCACGGTTTTGTTAGCCACTCTTCGACTTGGTGGGTCAGGGAGGACTTGAACCTCCGACCTCACCCTTATCAGGGGTGCGCTCTAACCGACTGAGCTACAGACCCATTCGTTAGATGACGGTAATCGAACCACTCATGTGAACGCGCAGATCAAGATCTGCCATCGATCTAAAGATCGAGTTGTCGTATTTATTCGTGTCAAGAACTGGATTGTTTCGTACTTCTTACGGACAGTACGTCAATCTTTAGGTTAAGGAGGTGATCCAGCCACAGGTTCCCCTACGGCTACCTTGTTACGACTTAGTCATAGTCACGAATCACACCATGGTGACCGTCCTCCCGAAGGTTAGACTAGCCACTTACGGCGCAACCCACTTCCATGACTTGACGGGCGGTGTGTACAAAGCCCGGGAACGTATTCACCGCGACGTTCTGATTCGCGATTACTAGCAATTCCAACTTCAAGGAGTCGAGTTGCAGACTCCTATCCGGACTAAGAGAGGTTTTTTGAGATTAGCGCACCCTCGCGGGCTGGCGACTCTTTGTACCCCCCATTGTAGCACCTTTCTAGCCCACCCCCGTAGGCCATGATGACTTGACCTCATCCCCGCCTTCCTCCGGTTTGTCACCGGCAGTCTCCCTAGAGTTCTCAGTTTTACCTGTAGCAAATAGGGACAAGGGTTGCGCTCGTTACGGGACTTAACCCAACATCTCACGACACGAGCTGACGACAGCCATGCAGCACCTGTTCATCGGTTCCCGAGGGCACCTTCTCATTTCTGAAAAGTTCCGAGAATGTCAGAGGGTGGTAAGGTTCTTCGCGTTGCATCGAATTAAAGAATGTGCTCCACTGCTTGTGCGGGCTCCCGTCAATTCGTTTGAGTTTTAACCTTGCGGCCGTACTCCCCAGGCGGAGAACTTATTGCGTAAGCTACGCCACTAAACCCCGAAAGGTCAAACGGCTAGTTCTCATCGTTTACGGCGTGGACTACCAGGGTATCTAATCCTGTTTGCTCCCCACGCTTTCGCTCCTCAGCGTCAGTGTTAGTCCAGGGGGTCGCCTTCGCCACTGGTGTTCCTTCCCATATCTACGCATTTCACCGCTACTCGAGGAAATTCCACCCCCCTCTACTACACTCTAGTTTGCTAGTTTGAAATGCAATTCCCAGGTTAAGCCCGGGGCTTTCACATCCCACTTAACAAACCGCCTACGTGCGCTTTACGCCCAGTAATTCCGATTAACGTTCGCACCCTCCGTATTACCGCGACTGCTGGCACGGAGTTAGCCGGTGCTTCTTTTACGGTTAACGTCTACCCGGCATGCTATTAACACGCCGGCTCTCTTAGCCGTTGAAAGTGCTTTACAACCCAAAGGCCTTCGTCGCACACGCGGCATGGCTGCGTCAAGCTTTCGCCCATTGCGCAAGATTCCCTACTGCTGCCTATCGTAATAGTCTGGACCGTGTCTCAGTTCCAGTGTGGCTGATCATCCTCTCAAACCAGCTATGGATCGTCGCCTTGGTGGGCCATTACCCCGCCAACAAGCTAATCCACCGCAGGCTCCTCCAATCGCGAGAGGTCCAAAGATCCCCCTCTTTCACCCTTAGGTCTTATTCGGAATTAGCACTCCGTTAAGAGTGTTATGCCGATCAACTGGGTAGATTCCTACGTGTTACTCACCCGTTCGCCACTAGGTTCCCACCCGAAGGTGAGTCCCTCGTCCGACTTGCATGTATGAGGCCTGCCGCAAACGTTCAATCTGAGCCACGATCAAACTCGTCATAAAAAAACAACTGCACAAATTTGACTAAAAGCCAAACTTGCAAATGATTTGTCCGTAACTCAAAGAAATTTACAAGCGTCCACACGAGTGGTTCGAATCCGCTTTTTAAAGATCAGCTACCCGTAATTCCAGAGTTCAAAATCTGGAGTCGGCAAAGCTCCCATACAATGGTAAAAACCATTGTGCAGAATTTGCCAGTCGCTTTCAGGTAGCAATTGAACTGTGAATTATAGAAACACATTCCAGCAGAACCAAATCACTCAATATAGGTAATCGAAATATCTACCTTTTACGTCAAGATTGAAACTGTGTTCTCCGTCGAAAACAGGCATAAATATGGCGTTAAAGTAAGGTGGGGCTTGAATTTCTGGCTTTGTTCTCACGTTGCAACAAATCATAGAGTATTGCTCTCGCAAGTAAGTACGCTACTCGTGTGAATAGCATAGAGAGCCGCTCAAATCGAACGTTAAGCGAGGACCAAACCAAAGCAAAACAAATCAGTTTTCTACGCAATAACAGGATTGGATCGTTTTACGAAACTTTTCGATTCGTTTTACTGCAGTACTCAAGCTCAATTTCTTAGCTCAGACTAATCCATGAGCAGCGTACTAAATACACTGTAACAGGTGCCAGGTCTTGCGACCTCTACGTACGAGGTGATACTTGCCATAAAGCGCATTTGAACGCGAAAGCTTCATATCTTCATCTTCAACCTTCTCGTCATTGACTACTACAGCACCACTGTTAATCAGTTGTCTTGCCTTCCCCCTAGAAGGTGCTAAACCGCTATCGGCAACTGCCACTGTTACAGAGGTACCTGGTGCAATCTCACTTTTTTCCATACCATCAAGACTGAGTTGGTTAAGGTCACCTTCCAATAGAGTCCGTACAGAAGCACCAAATAACGCAGCAGAGATTCTTTCCGCGGCATCCAATGCTTCCTGACCGTGCACGAGATTAGTGAGTGTTTCGGCGAGCACTCTTTGACCTGCGCGTTGAGCTGGATTCCTCCTTCCTTCCGCAATCAAATCTTCAATGTCATCCAGGTCTAGAAATGTGAAAAGGCGTAGGTAATTTGGTACGTCGTCATCTGGTACGTTCAGCCAGAATTGAAAGAAGCTATAAGGTGAGGTCAAATTCGCGTCCAACCAAATCGCTCCTCCTGCGGATTTCCCAAATTTCTTGCCGTCACTTCGAGTGACCAGAGGACATGTGAGAACATATGCTTGATCTTGGTGATTCCGACGAATTAAGTCGGCACCACTGACCATATTTCCCCACTGATCATTTCCTCCTACCTGAATCGTGCAACCGAACTGCTCATACAGCTTGAGGAAATCCAATGACTGCAAAAGCATGTAGCTGAATTCTGTGTAGGAGATTCCTTCGCCTTCTCGATCAAGTCGATTCCTGACACTATCCCGTTGGACCATGGCATTGACTGAGAAGTGCTTACCAAAGTCTCGTAAATACTCGATAACTCCCAAGTCTTTGGTCCAATCAAGATTGTTGACCACCTTGCCAGCCGATTCACCGGTTAAGTCAATGAAGCGGGATACTTGGTCTTCCAGCTTGGATACCCACCCAGCTACAGTTGCCATGTCGTGTAAATTACGTTCTGCATCCTTACCAGAAGGGTCACCAATTAAGCCTGTAGCACCGCCAACTACCGCAACGGGGCGATGCCCGGCCAATTGAAATCGCCGCAGGAGCAATAAGGGCACAAGATTGCCCATATGAAGACTCGGGGCCGTTGGGTCAAAACCACAATATAAGGTTCGAGATCCAGTAGATAGGTGCTCGGAGAGATCGTTTGCATGGGAAACCTGCGACGCCAGCTGGCGTTGCTCAATTTCCTGGAGCAGTGAATTCATGTCTAGTTCAGTGTTGATGTGAGAATTTCAAGAACAATCAAATGCCAGATGTGTCGAATCATTATTAGATCGTCAGGACTTGCTTCGGCTCTACTTTCGATTTGAAAAAAGTGTCTTAGAATACTTATTTGACAAGGTTTTTCGGTGAATGGATTCCCGAAATAACCATTAACAAAACGAGATTACCCATCTTGGTTTTGTTAGGAGTTGCATCTAACGCATTTTAATTCTCAACTAAAACGCGACCTAGACCTAAAAGACAAGGGACTGTTTGTCTAAAATCACGGATTTTGAAGAAGTTGAAACCAATAAGCGGACTAACGGCTATTCAATCAGATCGGACCAAAGTCAAGATTCGATCCCAACGCATACGAACCATCGCCGTAGTCTTGGCAGGTATCGTCTGTGTCTACGGCATTAACCTTTACACGACAGGTGTAGGTGATGTCTTTGGTAGTGATACCACGGATGGGTTACCCAATCCAGATGTGTTCTCTGCCGAGGACGCAATTTCGTCTTATTTAGATCTCGTTGACACCTCTGAAGATTCAATCTTTAGCGAAGTCGAGCCTATCCTAGCTGCGAGACTAGAAGAACAAAGTTTCCCCAATGCTTCTTCAGGACCATTCCACGCACCTACACTTGGCGGGGCGATTGCAGAACAAGAAGGAGCTTCTCAATTACAAGTGGTAAATATCACCATTGAGTCCGGTGACAATCTTTCCACACTGTTTAAAACTCACGATATATCAGGCTCAGTTCTACTGGATATCCGACGCAACGATCATGCCACTCGCCCTTTGAACAAGATCATCGTCGGTGAAAAACTTGAAATTCACAAGAGTGAAGCAGGAGAACTGGAAAAATTCGTCTACGTGCCAAATCTGCTAGAACGGTTCGAATATACACGATCAGATGTTGGATTTACGACCAACAGAATCGAAGCTGAAATTGAGTACAAGCCAGTCTACAAATATGTAACCATAAACGACGGTGAGTCACCTATCACAGCTGGATTAAGGACAGGGATCCGTAATTCTGAAACGATTCTCAACCTAACCAAGAAACTGGAATACTCCATTGACTTTTGGTTCGATATTCGACCCAACGATACTTACAAGATTCTCTATAACGAAATGTATCTAGACGGTAGCTATGCCGAAGATGCTGACATCCTCGCTGCTGAATTCAAGACGACTCGAGGTACTCATCGTATTCTGCGGTACGAAGTCGATGGTAAATTCCTTGGCTACTACAGTCCTGACGGATATACCCTCAAACGACAATTCCTTCGAGCTCCGCTGAACTACACACGAGTATCCTCTGACTTCAAGCCAAAACGATTACACCCTGTACACAAGGTCTGGCGTCCACATAACGGCGTCGACTACGCGGCTCCGACCGGTACACCTGTGAGGGCAACAGCCGACGGTACCGTGAAGGTGGCTAGTTTCAATAAGGCTAATGGAAACTACGTGTTTCTAACCCATACCGGAAACTATGAAACTCGTTATCTGCATTTCAACCGAATTGCGAAAGGCATCTCCAAAGGTGTAGCAGTCGAACAAGGTCAGATAATAGGTTATGTGGGTTCAACGGGTTATTCGACAGGACCACACTTACACTACGAATTTCTAATCGCTGGTAAACACCAGAATCCACGTACCGTCAATCTACCAGAAGCCCGTGAACTAGGTCCAGAAGAAATTGAGACATTCCGAGCAAACATTGCAGACTTGGAAGCAAGATTCGATCTGGCTCATAAGAATTGGATTGAGCAAAGCACAGTAGTAGCACAAACGTCCGAGTAAATACCTCTACGAACTCCATGAGTTTGTTCGTAGGTGCAATCTCAGGCACGAGCATTGATGGTCTGGACCTTGCACTCCTCCAGGTTAATGACGACCTAACCATCCTCCACACCACAACGGTTGAATTTCCACAAGATCTCCGAGTAGATATCAAAGCGCTCACCCAACCAGGTGAGAATGAGATATATCGAATGGGTCGCGCCCATGTAGGTCTCGGTCGATTCACCGCCAAAGCCATTCTGGAATTCTTGGAGCGAGAAGCTATCCCCCCAGAGGCTATAACAGCTATCGGCAGTCACGGGCAAACAATACGACATCATCCAGAAAGTGACCCGCCATTTACCCTACAGATTGGCGATGGGAGTTCGATAGCGGAAGGAACACAGATCACCACTATCTGCGATTTCCGATCGAGGGATGTTGCTGCTGGCGGCGGCGGAGCACCGTTGGTCCCGATTTTCCACAATGCTTTATTCGGTCAAAGTTCTGATAGCACGATCATTCTAAATATTGGTGGGATTTCAAATATCAGCATCCTACCTAGCATGTCTCGGGATACCCTTACCGGATACGACACTGGCCCGGGCAATGCGTTACTGGATGCCTGGATCGAAGAATGTAAGCAAGTACCTTACGACATTGGCGGCCTGTGGAGTCAAACAGGTGAAATTGATCGCCAGCTTCTTGAGGCATTTCTAGGACATTCATACTTTTCCCTAGAGCCGCCGAAGAGTACCGGGAAGGAACTTTTCAATCTGCAATTCATCCGAGAACACCTCAGCAAAGTACCCTGTGACATCCAAGAAAACATCCAGGCCACGCTACTTGAGCTCACCTGTCAAAGCATTGTGGACGAAGTAAATCGTTACGACCCTGACCGACTTATCGTCTGTGGAGGTGGTCGTTTGAACCCACATCTGATGCAAAGATTACGCGGCTTGTTACACTCTTCATGTGCTCTCTTGACTACCGATGATCTAGGCGTCGATGGCGATGGCATCGAAGCAGCGACCTTTGCATACCTAGCCTATTGCCTGACTGTGGGAAGAACTGCCAATGTACCCGCGGTAACGGGTGCAATGGGAGACCGATTGCTAGGCTGTGTTTATCCAGCTAGTGATGTGAATTGGACGTAGCTATATCGCGAACGAATTACCGCAACCACAGGTGGCTGAAGCATTGGGGTTGTTAACTACGAATTGCGAACCTTGAAGATCCTCTTTGTAATCAATTTCCGCGCCGGCTAAATACGGGTAACTCAATGAGTCAACCAGCACAGCTATACCATTCTGTTCAATGCAAGAGTCATCTTCTTCTATCGCACTGTCAAACGTGAATCCGTACGAGAACCCACTACATCCACCGCCCGTGACAAAGACTCTAAGTTTGAGTGAGTTGTCACCTTCTTCAGTGATCAGATTTCGTACTTTCTCTGCAGCACGACTCGAGAATTGAATTTCATTTTGAATCGCAGTCATAGCGTTGATTATAGAAGTCGGTTGTTTTACCAAGATAACAAGAAGCTCTTCTAAGCCATCGGATAAACCTGTTGTTTAAGCAACTTTTTTCACTACAAGGCTTGCGTCGTACGGGCGAAAGTAAAAGTAGCGTAAGACATCTTCCTCTCCTGAGCTTGTTAGCCGCGCTCGTGGCAGTTTTGGCGACAGGCTTAGTCATGGCTTTTCGATTGGTTATTGAGTGGAGCCACAACATTATTCTTGGTGTTACTCACACGGAAATCAATGATCTCTTGGATTGGCAACGATTTTTGATACCGCTATGTGGAGCCGGACTGGTCGCTTTGACCGGTTATCTTCTCAAAGTAGATGGTCGAATGGTGGGCACGTCACACGTCATGTATAGGAGCCGACAAGATAATCCAAAAATGCCTTCTAGAAACGCGCTTATGCAGTTCATCGGAGGCGGCATCGCACTAAGTTCCGGGTCTCCAGGCGGCTGGCTGGGTCCCTCTATGCATATCGGTGCGACAGGATCATCCATGGTCTATCGACACTTCGATCTGCCAGATGATTCGATTCGTACTCTGTTGGCCGCAGGAGTTGCTGCCGCAATTACTGCTTGCATTGATACGCCGATAGCGGGTCTCGTGCTTGCATGCGAAGTGGTCCTGTTGCAATTTCGGATATTAAGTTTTGTACCGGTCATGCTGGCAGCGGGAATCAGTAGTGTGATCATGTATGTGACGAAGTTTCCACCACTGATTGCATTTCCTGAATTTCATTCCGAGATTTACGCGATAACTGATTTCTTGATCATCCTTCCTGCCGGAATTGTGTTGGGGTTGTTTTCCGCTGGATTCAACTACTCCATCGAAATCACCTCGACAGTAAGGATCGAAAATTTCACTATCCGGTGTCTAATAGTCGGTCTCGTAGTGGGCATAGCAGCATGGTTATGGCCATCGCTGATGGGTTCAGGATTTGAGGTGTTTAACTTCGGGTTGGCGCACTGGCAATCTTGGACTCTGCTAGCACTCACTGGCTACATTCTCCTGAAATTAATGCTTGTAAGTGTTTCAGTTGGCTTTGGCATGCCGGTCGGGATTATGGGTCCGAGTCTTGTAACAGGTGCGGTGTTTGGTGTCCTCATGTACAAGGCGGTAGGCCTACTCATGCCTGGCGCAGAGCTGCCTAGTCTTGCGTTCTACATGCTGATAGGAGCGTGTGCTATGTTTTCTACCGTGCTTAATGCCCCTCTCGCGGCTTTAATTACAGTCTTGGAACTCAGTGGCGAACCAAAACTGATGTTTCCGGCAATGTTGCTGATCGTGGTGGCAAACCTAACCTCCGCGTTGACTTATGGACAAAACAGTGTATTTGCGTCTCGCTTAAGAATCATGAGAGAAGCGGATAGAGCTAATAGACAGGAGATATAAAGAGTGCTTTTCTTAGTGTGCCTAAGCTTGCACATCGTGTTCGTGGTGACTTGGTTTGCTGCTTTGTTTTACCTTCCGAGATTGTTTGTCTACCATGCGGAAGCATCCGATTCAATCAGCATTGAGCGGTTCAAGATTATGGAGAGACGCCTATACAAGGGCATTCTCCTTCCAAGCTCATTGCTCGCACTGCTGTTTGGCTTAGTATTGGTTTTTCTTAATTGGCAGGCTTACGTCGACACTATCTGGTTCTGGATCAAAGTGGTATTGATTTTGGCACTGTTCGGATATCAAGGAATGGCAAGCAAATTTCGCAAGTCGTTCGCCAATGATGCAAATACCAAATCCGAAAAGTACTTTCGAATATTCAACGAACTACCAGTGCTGATACTGATAGCGGTCGTATTTCTAGTTATCCTAAAGCCCTTTTAAGTTGAACTACCCTTTTTCTTTAGCCTTCGCGGGACAAGATTAAGACTTAGTTCCCGTTTCTTGCGCATATCGGCAAGATGTGCGTCTTAACTACTTACTGAATCACAATATGTTACGAAGCCAATCAAAAGATCTTTTTGCGCGTGCGCGCAAAGTCATCCCAGGTGGTGTGAATTCACCTGTGCGCGCCTTTAAGGGAGTCGGTGGACATCCAATCTTCTTTAAAAACGCGAAGGGGCCATATGTGGAGGATGTCGACGGCAATAGCTATATCGACTACGTGAGCTCTTGGGGACCCATGATCCAAGGATTCACTTTCCAACCGGTTGTCGATGCGATCACAGCACAAGCACAGAAATCGACCAGTTTCGGTGCACCTACGGAGGTCGAAATTGAATTGGCTGAAATGATCGTAGAACGATTCAAGTCGATTGAAAAAGTTCGCATGGTTAACTCGGGAACCGAAGCAACCATGTCAGCCATTCGACTGGCGAGAGGCATCACTGGGCGGGACAAGATTGTCAAGTTCGATGGTTGTTTTCATGGACACGGTGATTCCTTACTGGTTAAAGCTGGTTCAGGTGTACTCACGCTAGGTCTGCCAGATTCGCCGGGAGTACCTAACGATCTTGCACAACACACAATTAGCTTGCCTTTCAACAGTATTGACCAGATAACGCAACTATTTGATTCTCGCGGCGGCGAGATTGCGGCAGTGATTGTCGAACCAATCGCCGGAAATATGGGGTGTATTCCTCCGGCTGAGGGCTTCTTAGAAACTCTTCGAAAGGTCACCCGAAAGCACAAAGCACTCTTGATTTTTGATGAAGTGATGACTGGTTTTCGAGTCGCCTCAGCCGGCGCTCAGCAACTATTCAGTATCGAACCGGATCTGACGACCTTGGGGAAAGTTATCGGTGCTGGATTACCAGTTGGCGCTTTCGCGGGCAAAAAGAAATTTATGGATCGACTTGCTCCAGAAGGAGATATTTATCAGTCTGGAACGCTTTCCGGTAATCCCTTGGCGATGGCAGCAGGAAAAGCCCTGATCAACACTTTAGATGACGAGTTCTATGCAACGTTAACCAGACACACTGACGAATTAGTACTTGGACTGATGAAAATTGCGGCACAAACGGATATCCCACTTCGGATAAATCACTTCTGCGGAATGTTCAGTCTGTTTTTTACCAAGCAAGCTGAGGTCACCAACTTTGATCAAGTCACCCAGTGCGACGTAGACCGTTATCGTACATTTTTTCACCTGATGCTAGATGAAGGCGTATACCTCGCTCCTTCCGCATTTGAGTCTGCGTTCCTTGGCGGCCAACACACTTCAGACGTCTTTGATCAGACACTTACAGCAGCAGAAAACGCCATGAGGAAACTACATTCATGAAGTACGATCTCCTATGCATCGGCAATGCACTCCTAGATCAAGAGTTCCGGGTCGATGATGCGTTTCTCGATCAATACTCCTTAACTAAAGGCACCATGCACCTGATCGAAATCGAACGAATCCGTGAATTGAAATCTGCTCTTACAGACCACCAGGCACTCAAGCAACAATGTGGAGGTTCCGCCGCCAATACCGCTTACGCGACCTGTGGTTTCCGGCAGAGAGTCTACTTTACCGGAAAGGTAGCGGACGACGAAGCCGGCAATCAATTTAATGACGAATTCAATTTGGTGGGGATCGAAACCAATCGCCCCAGTATGCCAAACGGTTCTGAGGCAACCGGCCAGTGTATTCTGTTGATAACCGAAGATGGCGAGCGCACAATGAATACGTGCTTATCGATATCCGAGGCTCTTTCCACCGACGACCTCGATGAATCTGCGGTTTCGAATTCCAAGCAGATATTTATCGAAGGTTACCTAGCATCCTCTGATACTGGTCATCTGGCTGCAAGCAGAGCTCGCGAACTATCTACAGGCAGAAATCAAGAAGTCAATGTCACCATATCGGATGTGAGCATGGTGAACGGATTCAGAGGGAATCTTGAGAAGATAATGGGAAATGGCATCCACCGGGTTTTTTGCAACGTCGACGAAGCACTCGCTTGGTGTGGTACTGATCGACTCGACATTGCCGTTACCATACTGCGCGATGTTGCAAGAATTCCGATTGTTACGCTCGGTCCTCAAGGCTGTGTTATCGGTGTGACTAAGACTGGCAAACGATTTAATGGTGAACCTGCCAACACACTTGATGTAAATGGTGCTGGCGATATGTTTGCAGGTGCCTACTTAGCATCGATCCTCGCTGGAGCCGATGAAACCGATGCCGCAAAATTCGCCAACTACGCGGCAGCCAAACAAGTGGAACACTTTGGTCCCCGTCTCGACTCAATACAAAGTTACGGGAGAATCAAAGACAGATTTCAGTCGAGTGTAAAAGGTATTGCATAGTCGATTTTGACTTCGTCAAGCGTTAATTGACATCGGTAGGCCAAGACCTCTAGACCATCATCTAGAGCTTCGCGAACAGCTTCGTAGTAAGTTGGGTCCAGTTGTTTCGCAATGCTCGTTCGCTCAATCCCAGTGTGTGGCACGCAGAAAAGCAAAATGCCTCGCTCTCCTGCCTTAATTCGACGAACTAACGCTTTGACATGTTTTGTCGCTCTGGCGCTTGTTGCATCAGGAAATAAGCCTCGTTTGTCGTTCAAGTAAGTCACACTTTTGACTTCTATATAGACTTTAGACGGAATACCAAAATCAAATCTCCCTGCCTCATCTGGTATTCGAATTTCAGACTGCCACTCACCTAGACCTTGTACTTCTGCGATGTCGTCCCCATTTAGTGCTTCTCCTACAACTTTATTGGCAATGGCTGTATTTACACAGGCAAGGTGATCTTGCTCCGATTGCACGTATTCAAGGGTTTGGGGGTACTTACGATTGAGGTTTTTGCTTGTCGAGTAATAGACGACAGAGCCAGGCGTTGAGCAACCTAACATAGCCCCTGTATTCGCACAATGCATGGTAATTCTTTGTCCGTTTTCCAACCGTACATCAGCCAAAAATCGTTTGTAACGACGCATTAAAACGCCGCGTGACAAGGGTGGATCAAAAATCAATGGAATCGCTATTAGATTGTCGTTGTCAAAGTCATTTCACGCACGAATTAAACTACTCACGCGAAAAAATCTCTAACAACTCATAAATACTGGAAAATTACCTTAAATATGGCACGTCAGACTGACTCCCAAGCGCTCATTACTCCAGAGCAAATCATTGCTAGAACCATACAACGAAAATCTCAGATTGTCCCTACCGCACCAGCAAAGTACTTAATAGCTAAGAAAGGTGAACCTTCGATTGAAGAACTGCTTCAACGAAAAGCAGAGGTATTAGCCAATCGACTGAAAATCCTTGAAGCACGGGAAGCAGAGTTACTTAAGCAGAAAGCCAAGACAAAACCCACCGCTAAGAAACCCGCTAAAAAACCTGTAGCAAAACCAAGCAAAACGAGCAGTAAAGCTCCCGCAAAAAAAACCGTCACCGCAGCTAAGACCACTAAAGCTACTCCTTCAGCAAAAACAACCGCCGCTGACAAAAAGGCAAAAACACGATCCAAGAGCACTAAATCAAAGTCTACGGCTCAAGTAGCTGAACCAGAAGGCAAAGCCGTATCAGCACGTTCTGTGAGAATACCCAGACGAACCAAGGTTGACACACCAAGGAAACGTGGAAGTCGAGCTAAGACCCCACCAGAGCAGGTTGTATCTGTTCAAACTGTACAGGTCAAGAGTTCTCCGAGACCCATGCGCTCCAGGAAAAAAACTAAAGAAGAGGAAACTGCGCGCGTCCCAGAAAAGACGGTTCAATTCACGCTACCTGGAGGCATTCAGCCCTACCAACCCGAAGAGAATGAGGTGTACATGTCAGCGGGTCAGCTTGAGCATTTTCGGAGTTTACTCCAAGCTCAGCTTGACGAGCACAACAACATGATCCAACAGACACTCACTGGCATGCAGGAGAAACCAACTCTTCAGGCAGACCCACTTGATCAGGCCAATCAGGAAGCTCAAGTCGAGATCGACATGCGGGCGAGAGAGCGCGAGCGCAAAGCTATTCTCAAGATTCAATCATCAATCACTTCGATTGCGAGCGGACACTACGGTTACTGCAAGAACTGCGATATGGAGATCGGAATCCGACGTCTAGAAGCAAGACCCACGGCCACACTATGCATTGACTGTAAGAGTATGGACGAGGCTGAAGAGAAAATCTACGTCTGACCAACTACCCCCATTGCATGATTGGTTGTAACAGAACCACCAAACATCCAAACTGAAGTGATCTGAGTTTCAGATTGCACAACACATCCTGAAGCGATTCGCAAGCTTGGGCGATCTAGAGGATCACTCACGCCTCAGTTCAAGATACTGAATCATGTATCGCGGCAGATTTGCACCTACCATTTCTGGACCACTGCATTTTGGTTCGTTAATCACTGCTGTCGCAAGTTATCTGGACGCGAAGGCACACGGTGGCCAATGGTTACTACACATTGACGATCTTGATCAGCCACGCGTGCCACCACAAGCTGAATCTCAAATCCTCACTACGTTGGAAGCTCATGGCTTGTATTGGGATGGAAAACCGCTCAGACAGACCGACCAAATACCTCTTTACCAGCATTATCTTGAGCAGCTTCGTGCCCAAGACTTACTCTTCTATTGCACATGTTCGCGTAGCCAGAGACCTTTTGGAAAACCTTACCCTGGCACATGCCGAGGCACTCTAAATGAACCGAAAGAGCCTTCTGCGATACGGATACTGACCGATGATGTACGCATGAGTTTTGTGGACCGCGTCCAAGGTCCCTTCAGTCGCTCTATTGCAGAAGTGGACGGAGACTTTCTTGTCTATCGAAAGGACAAGATGGCAGCGTACCCGCTCTCAGCCGTTATAGATGATGCCTCGACACAGATAACACATGTTGTGCGTGGTGCCGATCTGCTGGCAAACACACTTAATCAAATTTACCTGATCGAAAATCTGGGATTGACGACTCCCGAGTATGCTCATGTCGCAGTATTGAACGAGCGCGATGGCAAGAAACTTTCAAAGAGAAACCAGAGCGTCGCAGTAGACGATACTCATGCCCAAAACAACTTGAACATTGCACTCCAGTTACTGGGCATGTCTCCCCCGTCTAAATACTCAATTGAAGATCTATTGGTTTGGGCTACTAAACACTGGGATATCAGAAAACTTCCAAATTCTTCTCATTTAGAGACCTTTTTTGCTATCTGATTTAGCAGTTAACTGGCGGGTCAAAGTTAGATACTGCTCGAGACTAACCTCATCTGCACGTAATCTGCTACTTATTTCGCTAGTATCCCACCCGATCGAGAGTTCTTTCAAGCTGTTTCGGAGTGTTTTCCGTCTTTGAGAAAAAGCTAGACTCACTACGCGTTTGAAATCCTGGTAATCGATGTCTTCTGGCACGGTTTCTTTAGGTCGCAAGCACACAAACGAAGAACGTACTTTCGGCGGTGGCTGGAACGATTCCGGTTCAACGTTAAAAAGGGAAGAAACTTCACACCAATACTGTACGACAACACTTAATCGACCATATTCTTTGGTTCTCGGTTGTGCAACTAAGCGCTGAGCTACCTCCCTCTGAAGCATGAAATGCATGTCGATTACCTGCACATTCTCGATGAGTTTGGTAATCAGTGGGGTGGAGATCTCGTAGGGCAGATTTCCAACAACCCGGAATCCTTCATAGTTCTCTAGCGGCTGCTTCAACACATCGCCTTGGATGAAGCTAGTGTTCGGATACTTGGACTCTAGATTCTTTACCAAATCCCGGTCAAGTTCAATCGCCACCACTCGATTGGAGAGCCTGCTTAAGCCTGCTGTCAGTTCGCCACGGCCTGGTCCGATTTCTAGTAATCGCTGGTCCGACCGGACATTTATCGTCTGAAAAATCCGGTCGATGATTCCCTGGTCAACAAGGAAATGTTGCCCGAATCGCTTTCTTACCTGACTGGGCAAGAGTCAATAAAGACTATTGAACTTCAAGCAGTACCTTGACATAGGCTCGATCACGAATTTCCTTCATCCATGCCTGATGCGTCTCTTCGAATCTCTGATTAAAGATGGACTGATATGCCAGATTATTTAAGGCATCTTCCGTTAAATCCTCCTCTCGACGATCCAATACTTCGAGAACGTGAAAGCCAAATTCAGATTTAAAAACTTCAGAAAGTTCACCCTTTTCTGTGTTGATCATGACTTCTCTAAATTCATCCACAAGGGTCTCACCACTAGTCCAGCCCAAGTCTCCTCCTACAAGAGCAGAGCCAGGATCGTCTGAATACTCCATCGCCAGTTCTGCAAATGCTTCACCGTTAACAATTCGACCTCGAATTTCATTAGCTAATTCCAGCGCGTCTTCCTCTGGCAGAATGGTGCTTGGTCGAATGAGTATATGGCGCACATTGGTGCTCATACCAGTTGCCGTGGATGCACCTCTTTTTTCTAGTAGCTGCACGATGTGGATACCGATTGGATTCTCGATTGGATCCGCTGTTTCTCCTACTTCCAACGTTTGTACAAGGTCGCTAAACAGACTCGGTACTTGAGAAGCTTTTCGCCAACCCAAATCTCCGCCCTCTAGCGCGGTATTTGAGCTAGAGTGTTGGACAGCCATCGACGCGAAATTAGCTCCCTTACGAAGTTCCTCAACGATTTCTTCTGCCTGTTGTTGTGCTCTGGACACAACTCTCGCATTATTACTATCCGAGATGGTGAGAAGAATGTGTCCGATTCGAAACTCCTCAGAAGCTAGTTCCTGAAAAATCGGAGACGCGCGGAATTCTTTAATATCTTGCATGGAGATAAAAATGCGTTGTTGCACGACCGTCTGCTGCACTCGATTAAGTGTCAGCTGGCGACGCATATCTTCTCGAAACTCTCGAAAATCCACACCCTGACGTTGTAATTCCTCTCGGAAGAATTCTTGCGTCACGTTAATGCTTTCAGCATATCGTTTAATGCCATCTGCAAGTTCTTCGTCGCTAATCACGATGCCGCGCATATCCGCTTCCTGAAGTTGAATCGATTCGATGATTAATCTTTCGATCACCTGATTCAGAATCACATCCTTTGGAGGCATTGCACTCTGCTCAACATTCCGCGCTTCCGCTTGGCTTAGGTAATTCTGATAACGTTCTTGAATTTCAGAAACCAGTACCACGTCATCATTAACGATCGCAGCGATGCTATCCAGAGTTTCTACAGCCGCGAAACTTTGCGTCCCAAATAGACAGGACAATGAGACAATAAAAAAGCATCGAATTCGATTGGCGAATTTCAAGCTAGAACTCCTTTTAAAACTGTTAGAACAGATCATGCAATGTCTTTTTAGCTAGTAAGTTGTTGATATCGGAACCTGCACTGAAAAGACCTTTGAATGTGAGCAGCAGCGACGCTCCCCGATCAAAAGTGACCGGGGCATTGCTACTAATCTCTCCCACATCAATTGATTCGCGAAGTAAGAACTTCACATTAAGGCAACAATTGTCAAAGCTTAAGCCCAAAAAACGATCTATTGATTGACTATTTTCAATGTCATAGGTGGAGTGCAGGAATAGCATCCACTTTGAGGACAGTTGTTTATGCAAGTTGACACTGAATTGTTCAATCGACGCGTAGTTGCGGTCTGCGTAGGTCAATTCCACTCGGGATAGATCCTCGCCATAGTATCCCAACAGCAAATTGGTCTCATCTGGCGTCAGCTCGGTGTCTCCGAAAAGCTGTTGCAAAGATACTCCAAATCGTCCTGCCCTAAATTGAAATTCAGCACCCAGTTGATCTTCCGACTGAATGGAGTCAAAAGGAACTTGCAAATGGTGAATCCAACCAATACCACCGCTAATCACTTTATTCAACGACTCTGTATTCCAAGATTCAAAAGTAGTCCCGATGGTTACACTTTTTCGGCCAGGAATTTCGTCGAGACCCGTATAGTGACGATCCGAGAATAACCTGGTCGTTGTATATCGAAGGCGTGAAGTGTCGAAACGGGGAATTTGGGTAGCAGTTGGGAAATCTCTATGCAGATAGTAGATTTTCGGTTCTAACGTTCGTCTCCACTTTGATCCAGCATCTCCTTGAGAATGAACCATGTATAAGGTACCCAAAAGACTCCGCGTCCATTGATCACGTGTGTTTTGAAGATTTAGAGAATCTGTCTCGAAGTCAAAAGAAGTGCTCGAAAATCCCACTTTCGCCTCTAATTCTGCTGCACCTTGTCGACGTTTAAAGGTCACAAATTGACCTTTGTGATCCCTAGAAAGGTGTGAGGTTCTGGATTCACTTGGAAGAATTAAGGCATCTTCAAATCCTATGGGAGACCTACGTAGATACTCCGCATAGTTCAAATGAGTCTCTAAGAAAAAATCACCAAACCTAGGTCTCCACTGAAGAACAAGTTCGGGTAGCCTTGCCACACTTTCGTTTGGTATCAATGTTGAGGTGAATTGCTGTGCGTGTAGTTGCGCCATCCAATCACGAGACGCGTAACCTAATTTCACCTTGCTTTGATTTGCCAAAATTCCGCCGCCATGACGAATAGATCGATAGTCGCGCCAGTAATCCACGTCACTCGTTTCATCGATTTCAATATCAAGCAACCACGGACCTAACTCGTGCGACCGAGTCCATCCAAGGTGCCAACGACGCCCCGGTTCAAACGAACCTT